>JAFVXS010000056.1 GCA_017501025.1 Alistipes sp. | reverse complement strand
TTGCAGACATCTGCAATATTTTATCATACCTATTTGTGGGTATTTTTATACCCATCTCTCCACCCGCCACCAAGTGCTTTACACAAATTTACATAGTTGATGTATTGTTGTGCCACCAACACAGAGTATTGCATTTGTGAGTTATAGAGTGTTCGCTCGGCATCGATAACGTCGAGATATGCCGACATTCCGCTACGATATAGTGCCATAGTCATAGCCGTAATGCGACGATTTGATTCGATGAGCGAGCGATAACGAGCCGTCTCGCGACGATAGGTTTCGATGCTCATAAGTGCGGTCTCAACCTCCGACAGAGCGTTGTCGAACGACTGTTCGTATTGTAACATTGCTTGCGTATAGCGTTCTCGCATAGTCTGCTCCTGTCGTCGCAATGCACCAAATTGAAATACGGGTTGCGACAACGAGGCCAAAGTCTTCCAAAACAGAGCCTTACTCGTGAAGAGTTTGTCGATATCGGGCGATGCAATACCTCCGTTTGCAGTCAGCGAAATTGAGGGGAGACGGTTGCTGCGTGCAATGCCCACCGCAGCTGCTGCCTCTGCCATCTGATAGTACGCCTCCATAATATCGGGGCGACGGTGCATAAGGTCGGAGGGAAGTCCGGCTGGGATATCGATAGGCCGGTAATCATCGAGAAGTTTTAGCGACCATCGTTCGGGCATCAGCGTATCGGGTTGCTCTCCCATCAGCAGATTGAGTGATATAAGAGTCGAACGCACCGCTCGCTCATATTGAGGAATATCCGCCTCGGCTGTATATACCAGATTGTAGGCCTGTTCGCGATTTACACCCGAAGCCATCCCGCGTCGGTATATCGAGTCGATAAGTACGGCCGACTCGCGACGCAGTGCCGAACTCTGAATTGCAATATCCAACTCACGACGATATTGCAGCAGTGTAAAGTATGTGGTTGCCACTTCGGCAGCAAGCGATAGCCGCACACCGTGGTATTGCCACTCTGCATAACTTGCAGCAGCTTTGGCTTTGGCTGTTGTGTGTCGTAACGAGCCGAATAACGGAACCTCCCAACCGATATAACGTTCGATGGAGTAGCTCTGTTCGACCGATGAGCTACCGCTATCCGACACACCGGCTCCAATGCCGAGTGAGAATGTCGGTAAAAATTCACTGCGGGCGATTTTGATTTGGGCACGAGCCTCCTCTATACGCGATATGGCTATGGCTATATCGCGATTTTGAACAAGTGCTTTATCGATTAGTCTATTTAGTGTGGTATCTCCAAAAATATGCCACCACTCTTCGGTCAGCGATACCGTATCGCTATTGCTCCGCACGTCGTAGGCATAATGCTCGGGTACGACAATGCGGCTCTGTTGCAGTTTCGGATTACAGCCTGCCAATAGAGCTATGCAGCCGATTAAAAATGCGATATAACTTCTCATTGTTGCGTTGCGTTTGTGTTGTTTGCATATTTTTTACCGTTGCCAACTACCAGCAGATAGAGTGATGGGTATATGAAGATACCCAATATTGTTGCGAGCCCCATTCCTCCGATAAGCGATATGCCCATAATATTTCGAGCCGTAGAATATACGCCACTTGCAAAAATGAGCGGCAGAATACCCAAGATAAATGAAAATGCGGTCATAAATATTGGTCGCAAACGTATTTTGGCGGCTTCGAGTGTGGCTTCGAGTGGCGACAAAGAACGCTCTTGTCGGAGTGTGTCGGCATATTCAACTACCAAAATCGAGTTCTTTGCCGACAAACCAATCAACATTACCAAAGAAATCTGTGTATATATATCGTTGATAAATGTTGGCGAGAATAGGTGTGCAATGCCTATTGCAACCATTGCACCGGCAACAGCCGTCGGTACGCTCAACATAATGGCAAACGGAAGAGTCCAACTCTCGTAGAGCGCAGCCAGAATAAGGAATACAAAGATTACCGCAATCAGATATACTACCCAAGCCGCCTTCGATTCGATATTCTCCTGATACGACACACCACTCCAACCGATTTCGATATCGTCGGGAAGGGTAGCGGACCCAATCTCGTCGATACTCTTCATAACCTGTTGTGTCGAACTGCCCTTTTGTGGCGTAACCGTTATGCCGATAGAGCGATAGAGATTAAACTGCGACACAAATTCGCAACCAACCGTATCGCGTACCTCGATTAGCGATGATAGCGGAACACTCTCTGCCGCAGCGTTTGTTATAAAATAGCTGTCGAACGAGCGTGAGTCTTGCCGATATTCGGGAGCTGCCTGAATATATGTTTGGTAGAGACGTCCGAAACGGCTGAATGAGTTTATGTAGCGACCACCGAGCAGAGCCGATACCTCGCCATAGAGTTGTTGTAGATTTACGCCCTTCATCAGAGCCTGCTCTCGGTCGATACGCAGCCGTCGTTGAGGTACACCATTGTCGAATTGGGTCGTGACCGACTCAATGTTATCCGACTCTTCGAGTGCTGCGATTAACTTCTCGGCCTGTGACGCAAGATATGCCGAGCCACGACCCTCGGTGTCTTGCAACTCGAACGTTATGCCCGATGTGACACCCAAACCGGGAATTGCAGGTTGCACAAATGCGTAGCACTCTGCATCGGGAACGGCAACGTATAGTTGCTCGGTCAATAACTGCGCAATCTCCATTGCCGATAGCTTTCGCTTTGAGTAGTCGGTCAGACGGGCAAATACAACACCGCAGTTGGATGATGCAATACCCTGAATCATATTGAAACCCGATACAATGGCCGTCGATTCTATTTCTGGTACCGATTTAAGCACTGCATCGATTTGTTGCATTGTCTTTTCGGTTACGTGTAGTGACGATGGTGCGGGAGCCTCGGCAAATACCATAACATAGCCCTGATCCTCATTAGGCAGAAATCCGGCAGGTAGCAATCGCCACGCAATGATGATAGTGGCGACCATTACAGCCACCGAAGCGGCCGTGTAGCGACGATGCGGTGCCGCCAAACTTAACTGCTCGATGTAGTTGTTGCGAAATGCATCGAATGAGCGGTTGAACTTGGCGAAAAACCCTTGTGTTGCATCGTTGCGTCGTCGCAGCAATTTTGCACACAGAGCCGGCGATAGCGTCAAAGCGTTGATTGTCGATAAGAGTACCGAAACAGATATTGTTACGGCGAATTGCTGAAACAGCCGTCCGCTGATACCGCCCGAAAATGATACGGGGATAAATACGGCAAGCAGTACGACCGTAGTCGCTATGATAGGTGATGTCACCGAACGCATTGCAGCGACCGTAGCATCAAACGGAGTTGCACCACGCTCAATATTGACCTGTACCGCCTCGACAACGACAATGGCATCATCGACAACCAGACCGATAGCGAGTACCAAACCCAAAAGCGATACGATATTTATCGAAAAACCTAATAGCGGAAATAGAGCAAATGTTCCGATAATTGATACGGGAATTGCCACCAGCGGAATAATCGTAGCCCGCCAATCCTGAATAAATACATATATGATAAAAATGACGAGAACCAAAGCCGCCAACAGAGTCCATATAATCTCTTTGATACCTGCTTTGATGCTTGCCGTGCCATCGACAATTGTTGTATAGGAGATGCCGTCGGGAAATTCTTCGGCAATGTTCTGCATCTCCTGCTGAATAAGTTTTCCAAGTGCAACAGCATTGCTCTCGGGCTCCTGATATACCACAATAACACAAGTGGGGCGACTCTCGAATAGCGATGATGTGCCATAACTTTGGCTGCCCAATGCAACATCGGCGACCTCGTGAAGGCGTACCTGTTTGCCGTCAGGCATAGTTTTAATCAGAATCGACGAAAACTCCTTGGCTGTTGCCATCTGTGGAGGCATAGTTACCGTATAGGTGTATTGCGTGTTTTGTGGCGATGGCTCACCTCCAAATTCGCCTACGGGATAGACTCCTGCCTGTACAGCTATCGCATCGACAATCTCATCGACGGCGATATTGTAGTAGTCCAGCACATCGGGACGCAACCAAATACGCATAGCATACTCGCCTGCACCCATAATAGAAACTTTGCTTACACCATTTATACGCAGTAGTCGGTTTTGTAGATTTATATAGGCATAGTTCGATAAAAATTCATCGTCATAACGGCCGTCGCTGCTCAATGCATAGACCATCAAAAAGCCGGTTTGTGTTTTACGGGTTGTTACGCCCTGCTGCACTACGGCGGATGGTAACTCGGATGTTGCTGTGGCTACGTTGTTTTGTGTGAATATGGCATCGAGGTCGGCATCGGAGCCAACATCGAAAGTCACTTGCAGAGTCATAGTTCCATCGTTGGCACTTGT
>JAFVXS010000009.1 GCA_017501025.1 Alistipes sp. | reverse complement strand
CAGCATCTTTCTTGATTTGAAGTTACACGATATTCCAAATACGGTACGCAAAGCGATGAAAGTTCTGTCGCGTCTTGATGTTGATATGTGTAACGTTCACGCAGCCGGTACTATCGATATGATGCGTGCTGCATTGGAGGGTTTAACCTGTGAGGATGGCACACGTCCGTTGCTTATCGCCGTTACACAATTGACCTCGACCAGCGAGGAGCGAATGCAGCGTGAGTTGCTTATCGGAGCAACTATCAACGATACCATTGCAAAGTATGCGGCAAATGCTGCCGAAGCGGGTCTTGATGGTGTCGTTTGTTCGCCGCTCGAAGCAAGTTTGGTAAAGGAGCGTTGCGGTAAAGAGTTTATGACTATAACTCCGGGAGTGCGTTTTGCCGATGGTAGCACCGATGATCAGGTGCGTATCACTACCCCGCAACGTGCTCGCGAGATTGGTTCCGATTATATCGTGGTCGGACGTCCTATTACGGCTGCCGATGACCCTGTTGCAGCATATGAGCGTTGTTGCCGTGAATTTTTGGGAGAGTAATTTTAATAAAGAATAGATAGTTATGGAGAAGAAAATTGCAAAAGGCTTGCTCTCTATTGGAGCCGTATTTTTGCGTCCGGAAGAGCCTTTTACTTGGGCAAGTGGTATCAAAAGCCCTATTTATTGCGATAATCGTTTGATTTTGACCGCTCCACGAGTTCGTGAGGAGGTCGAGGCAGGTTTGGCAGAGTTGGTTCGTCGTCACTACCCTGAATGTGAGGTACTGATGGGAACATCGACTGCCGGTATTGCTCACGCAGCTATTGCTGCAACAATTTTGGACCTTCCAATGGGTTATGTGCGTAGCGGTGCAAAGGACCACGGCCGTGCAAACCGCATCGAGGGAAAGTTGGAGAAGGGTGCAAAGGTTGTTGTTGTCGAGGATTTGATATCTACGGGTGGCAGCTGTATCGATGTTGTCGAGGCTCTGCGTGAGGCCGGTGCCGATGTATTGGGTGTTGTCAGCATCTTCACATACGGTATGCAGCGTGGTATCGAGCGTTTGGAGGCAGCACACGTAATCAACCACTCGTTGTCGAATTTGGATGCTTTGGTAGAGGTTGCTGCTGCGGAGGGTTATATCGCCGAGGAGTGGAAATCGCGTATCTTGGCATTCCGCAACAATCCATCGGATGAGAGTTGGATAAAATAGCTAAAACAACTTAAAGTAATTGTTCTAACACCTTAAAACTCAAATATATGAGACACCTGATTGAACCTACCGATCTGACTCGCAACGAGACCGATGCCATTGTGGCATTGGCGGAGGATATAATCGCTAATCGCGAGGCATATAGTCATAAATTGGCGGGAAAAAAGTTGGCTACGTTGTTTTATGAGCCAAGTACCCGTACCCGATTGAGCTTTACGGCGGCAATGATGGAGCTGGGCGGCAATGTTTTGGGCTTCTCGGATGCGAACAATACATCCGTAAGCAAGGGCGAAACGGTCGAAGATACGGTGCGAGTTGTGTCGTGCTTTGCCGATATTATCGCTATGCGTCACTATATCGAGGGTGCACCACGAGCAGCTTCGATGGTATCGCGAGTTCCGATTATCAATGCAGGTGATGGCAGCCACAGCCACCCTACGCAGACTCTTACCGATTTGCTGACCATTAAACGCGAGTTGGGACATATCGACAATATCACTATCGGTTTTTGTGGAGACTTGCTCTATGGTCGTACGGTTCATTCGCTTATCAAGGCGTTGTCGCGTTATGAGGGTATCCGCATTGTGTTGATTTCGCCACAAGAGTTACGCTTGCCAAACTATATCAAACGCGATGTGTGCGAGCGTAAGGGTATGGAGTATAGCGAGGTGGAGTCGTTGGACGATGTGATTGCACAGCTCGACGTATTGTATATGACACGTGTTCAGCGAGAGCGTTTTGCCGATGTGAGCGAATACGAGCGTGTGAAAGATTGCTTTGTGCTGGATAATGCCAAGATGGCACACGCCAAGCAGAAGATGGCGGTATTGCACCCACTGCCTCGT
>JAFVXS010000008.1 GCA_017501025.1 Alistipes sp. | reverse complement strand
GGCGGTAGCGATATCCACGAGTCGTCACTCGATTTGCAACAGATGGTACGCAGGGTCTATCTCGATGCAGCAACAGAGGATGAGGCTTTGCGAGTTATAGATTGTAGTGGCGAGGATGGCTCGATGGCTTCGCCTGCAACAATTTTCGGACGAATCGAGCAGGTTGTTGCTCCGCTATTGACCGAGATTAAGTAGTGAAGATGGGCTCTACATTGAGAAATAGACGTTGGTTTAGATTGTTGTGTCACGTTTGCCGCACACTCTTTGCTGTGACATTTATCCTTTCGGGTTTTGTCAAGGCGATAGATCCGTGGGGTACAGCACTCAATATCGGCAACTATCTGGCTGCGTATGGTTTCAGTGATTACGACTATCTTGTAATGCCATTCTCGATATGGTTGTGTGGAGCTGAATTTATGATGGGATGTATGCTCTTGTTCAAAGTTCGCATACGTTTGGTCTCGATTTTTGCCCTTGTTTCGATGATCTTCTTTACGTTGCTTACATTTTTGAGTGCAACGTTTATTCCGGTGGAAGATTGCGGCTGTTTTGGCGAGTTTATTAAACTTACGCCGTGGCAGACTTTTGCCAAAAATCTGATACTGTTGCCGATGGCAGTATGTATATGGTGGCGTTATAGACCCGATTCGGCATTTTCGTTTTCGCGGTTGGAGTTATTGCTTGCCGTGCTATTTTTTGTGTTGAGTATGTCTATCGGCACGTTGAGCTATCGTCACTTGCCGCTTATTGATATGCTACCGTATCACAAGGGCGTTAATATTGCCGAGGCTATGGAGGAGGCTCGAAATGCCAAAGCCGAGAGCGAAATTGTACTCGTCTATCGTAATCGTCGTACGGGTCGTTTGCGTGAGTTCTCGCTCAATGACCGTGCTTGGCAAAATACCGCACGATGGGAGTGGGTCGAGACGAGAGTCGATGAGGAGACGGTCGATAGTGTCCGTCCGATGATTTTGGAGTTCCACATTGCCGACCACGACCGCGATGTTACCGATTCGCTGCTGAATGTTCGGGGACGAATGTATATGTTGTGCATAAACGATGTGGATGACCTCTCGGCAGATTGTCGCCATCGTATGACTTCGGTCGTAAAGCAGGCTGATAGTGAAGGCTCTGCGGTGATATGTATAACCCCAAAGCCAATGGACGCAGACCGGCATAGTGTGGCTTTGGAAGAGGGTTGCGAGGTGAGTTGCTACAATATTGACTTTAAGACGATGATTACACTGCTTCGTACGACTGCGGGCTATGTCTGTTTGGAGGATGGAACAATTGTCGATAAGCGAAATTGTCGAGATATTGATTTTTAATAAAACCTGTTTGGGCTATGTTTGAATATATTACAGGACGTTTGGTTGAGGTTGCTCCGGCGTATGCTGTTGTCGAGGCGGGAGGTATGGGCTATTTTATCAACATATCGCTGCATACCTACTCCGAAATCGAGAAACAGGAGAGTGTAAAACTCTATCTGCACCACGTTGTCCGTGAGGATGTTGAGGCACTTTTCGGCTTTGCATCAAAGATGGAACGCGAGCTGTTTCGTCTGCTGATAGGCGTATCGGGCGTAGGTGGAAATACGGCGCGAATGATTCAATCGACCTATTCGCCGAGCGAGTTGCGAAATATTATCGCTACGGGCAATGCCGTGCTACTTAAAAACGTTAAGGGTTTGGGTTTGAAAACGGCACAAAAGATAATTGTCGATTTGAGCGGCAAGATGCTCGATGTGAAGAGTGATGCCCAACCTGTTTTGGGCGTTCCGTCGGCTGTAAATGAGGC
>JAFVXS010000055.1 GCA_017501025.1 Alistipes sp. | reverse complement strand
TAAATCCGTTGCGTGACTGTGCAACATAACGAAATAATCCGGGCTGTCCCGAAATTGCCAAAATATCCTTCAATTCCATACTTATTATATATATATTATTTGTTGTTCTTTATATTTACATTCATCTGCGGGAACGGGAAGTTGATGCCCTTTGAAGGCAGTTCCTTGTACATCTTCTCATTCATATCAAAATATAATCCCCAATAGTCGGAATTTGCCACCCACGCACGAATTGACAAATCTACCGAACTCTCGCCAAGATTCTTGACATAAACCACCGGAGCCGTATCGGTCAAAACTCGCTTGTCCGCCTCTAACATCGCCAAAATTTCTCGGCGTGCAACATTGACATCATCGCCATACGAGATTGACAACACCCAATCGACACGACGAGTATCCGACTGCGAGTAGTTATCTATAATTGAGGTTGCTATTGCATTATTTGGCACATATATCGTCTGATTATCAGGCGTTTTCAAACACGTAGAGAACAATCCGATGGACTCCACCGTACCCGACTGCCCTTGCGATTCGATATAATCGCCGACTTTGTATGGGCGAAGCAGCAACAGAATTACTCCTCCTGCGAAGTTTTGCAGTGTTCCACTCAGAGCCATACCGATAGCCAAACCTGCCGAGGCAAAGAGTGCGAGGAATGATGAAGTATTGACTCCTAAGGTCTGCACGATGGCAAGCACCAGCATAACCATCAGCAACGCCTTGACCAAACTACGCAAAAATGAGCGTAACGAAGCCTCGACCTTGTGGCGTGTAAACGCTTTATCCATGATGCGCACAACCCATTTTATCAGTTGTTTTCCGACAAAATAGATAACGAGGGCGAGCAGAATTTTCAGCAATATCCAACCCACCTCCTGTGCCATATCGGTAAGGAGTTGTTTATAATCGAGAGTAGAGAGTTTTTCGAGTTTATGCACAGTCTCGGCAAGTTGCGCCTTCTGTACACTATCGGGAACTATCAACTCCTGCAACTTCTCTGTTTCGCTCTGTAAAAGATTTAACATAGCCTCAATTAAAATAGTCTATTTGCGAACAAAAGTAGCAAAAATTCGTGATATTTAGTAATTTTGTGTCGATTTGATATATTTTTTCGAGAAAATGCGCAACTTAGGAGTCATTTTAACTGCTCTTTTTCCGTTTTGTGGCTGTTACGACAATCATAACGAGCCACCGACAGAGTCATTCTCAATGCTGGCAAATGCCAAAATCGAAACAGTGCGCCAACTATGTACAAATGGTTGTTACAACATTGTTTCGGATATCGTCTGCGTTGGTCGTATAACCTCCTCAGACCGAGATGGCAATTTCTATCGTTCAGTGTTTATTGAAGATGAAACGGGAGCCATTGAAATAAAACTCGGCACCTACAATATCGCTGCGCAATACCCTGTTGGTCTGATGGTTGCATTGCGTTTGAAAGGGTGTGCCGTAATGCTCGATAACGATATCTTGCAGGTCGGGTTGCCACCGCAGAGTTTCGACACTGCACCTCGTGAATTTGAGGCGCAGGAGGTTATCGACCAACATCTCATACGCAGCAACTCGATAGAGGAGATTACACCGCTTGCTCTTGATATTCCGTCACTACACACATCGCTTTGTGGCAGATTTGTTCGCATATCGGGACTGCATTATGTTCCACTTGCCGACAGCGAGGGCAACAGCGAATATTATCGTTTCATCGACAACGAAGAGCGCATCATCTTCGCCTACATAAGCCCATACGCAAACTTCTCCGCCATTGCACTACCAACCACCACAACAACTATTCAAGGCATTCTCTGCCATGAGTCGGTTGGTGGTGGAATGGGGCGTCAATTTGTAATAAAACCTCGATTTGCAGATGATATTTCGGATATTGGGGATAATATATAGCCTGCTCCTACTAACCAGTTGCTCCACCACCGAGTCTGCCACCTCTCAACCGAAGGAGGTGAGCATCGCCTATCTCAAATCGTTGTGTCGGGGCGACCACTACCGCATCGTGAACGACTACACGGTACGAGGCGTGGTTGTTGCAACAGATTGGCTTGGAGAGATGAACAAGAGTGCCGTTATCGTAGATAGCAGCGGAGGGTTGGAGTTTGCTATTGACTCTCGTGACATCAACGAACATCTGCCGATTTACTCCGAAGTTGAGATACTCTGCAATGGTCTTATGTTGGCTCGCATAGGTGGCAAAATCGAACTCGGAGCCACTCCGACAGGTACTTTTCCACTCGACAATATTAGCGATGAGATGTTCGACCGTTATATTCGTGTGGTTGGTTCTTGCAAAGATTTCACTCCTGTTACAAAGCGATTCACGGATATATGCGCAGATGACATCAGCACTGTTGTTCGCTTCGAAAACGTTCGCATCTGCGATGAGGGGCAGGGGCTATCGTGGTGCGACCTCGAAAACGACAAACCCAAAACGACCTACCGCACCTTAATAGATAGAGATGGCAACACATTTGCCGTGCGCACTCTTGGCACCTGCCACTACGCCACGGAGATTATGCCGACAAAAGAGATATCGGTTGTCGGAATAATAGACTACTCCGCCAACCGATATTTTCTACGGATTGTGAATAAGTGGTTTATTTGATAGTTGCAACTAC
>JAFVXS010000054.1 GCA_017501025.1 Alistipes sp. | reverse complement strand
CGTAGGAGAGGGTAATGCCCTGCTCGTCGGCAGCGTCGAGCTGGGCGAGGATTTTGATGCCGTTTTTTAGAACGACCTCTACCGATGAGCCGACAATCTTTTGGTATTGACGTAACAATTTTAGAGGCTCGCCGATACCTGCCGATGCTACCGTAAGCGAGAAGTCCTCCTCGTCGCGGTCAAATGCGGCATCTACCGCACGGCTGATTTCGACACAACGGTCAATCGAGACGTGTGTGTCGCTATCCAATGTCAGCATAATCTCATTCGCAGGGTTTATGGTGCAATCCACTACGAATGTGTCGCTACCTGCAAGCAGATTCTCTACTACCTCCAAAATTTTTGTAATATCCATATTGTCTGCGGTTTAGTTTTCAAATTTTTACTTCCCAAAAAGCCTTTTTGTTGCTGCAAAAGTCTCTCGTTTACACGTCGGGGGCTTTCGGTTATTCTACGAAAGAAGGGGACTTTCGTGTCCCCTTTCTCCCTTTAACGCTGCAAATATAGTATATATTTGGAAAAACTCCAAATAAAATATCGATAAATCAAAGATTTATACCCATATTCGGGCAGAGATAGCTCGATGATGAGGTTTTTAACCCATTTTACGAGGCGTGGTTTGCTTGCATATTTTTAGGATTGGACAAATATCGTCGAACGCGAATCGAGTAGAGAACTGCGGCTGTGCCAAGTCCGAAGAAGAAGCCCAAAATCAAACCACTCGGACCCATTCCGAATGTAAAGGCAAAGAGATAGCCGATAGGGATATTGAGGACGATATATGCCAAAAACGAGATTATTGCGATAATGCGAACCTGCTGCAAACCTCGCAAAACGCCAATCATTGTGCATTGTGTAACATCGACAATTTGATATACGGCATAGAAGATTAACAACTGTGAAGCGATACCCAAAACCTCCTGATTTGTAGTGAATGGCAACGGTAAGATGTGTCGCAGCAGAATAAACGACAGTGTGACAATCACACCCCACGCAATGGCCATATGGAGTGCCGAAGCGACCGTGCGACGCATTCCGTCGATGTTTCGTTCGCCGTAGAAGTGCGATGTGCGAATGGTGACAGCCGAGCCGATAGAGATTGTTATCAGGAAGACGTTTATGCCGTAAGTTACTGCTATCTGGTTTGCACTTATAGCCTCCTCGCCAAACCACCCCATCATAATACCCGTACCGACAAAAGCACTCTCCTCCAACAACATCTGAATAGCCATAGGAGTACCTATGCCGAGCAACCTTTTGCAATTTTTCAGATAGTCGATTTTGCGTTCGAACAGCAAGATATAGAATCGATACTCACGCTGGATGAACATAAAGAGCAGAAGTGCGATAAATGCCGAAATGCGGGCGATAAGAGTGGCAAGACCTGCACCGGTGACTCCCATTGCTTCACTTCCCCAATTGCCGAAGATGAATATATAGTTGAGTATGACGTTTACTACATTGGCAACGATACTTGCCGCCATTGCAAGTTTGGTATTTCCCAGCCCCTCCAAAAATTGACGCAGACAGCCGAATAACATAACAAACGGCATACTGTATGCCATAAGATGAAAGTATGGAACGGCCATATCGACTACCTCTTTGGGTTGCCCCATCTTGTAGAGCAGAGGTGTGAACGATAACTGCAACACCATAAACGCAATACCGAGCAGCGTGTTGAGTAGCACTCCGCTTTGAAGATAGTGTGCGATTTTTTTGAATCTGTTTTGGGTGAAACACTCGCCAATCAGAGGCGTGATACCGAGCGTTATGCCCGATGCAAAACAGAAAAACAGGTAGCTTATCATCACGGCAAAACCTACGCTCGCCAATGGCAGAGGGTCATCCCCGCCATAGTGCCCGACCATCACGTTGTCGGCAAACTGCACCACGATATAGCCAAGCTGTGCAAAGGCAACAGGCAGTGCCAATCGCAGGTTTGCGATATATTCCGAGCGATATTTTTGCCAAAATTTCACGGCCGCAAAGATACTACGAATTGCCGTTATCGCAAAATTCGGAAGACTCTTTATTCTCATTTTTTGGAAAGTAGCCCGAGAATTGCTACTTTTGTCAAAACAAAATCATAGAACAATGCTTACGATAATAGTGGCTGTTGCCGAGAATGGAGTGATAGGCTCCGAAAATCAACTGTTGTGGCATATTCGCGAGGATATGGTACACTTCCGCACCACAACACAAGGCCATACGGTTGCAATGGGTCGCAAGACTTTCGAGTCGATAGGTCGTCCGCTTCCGAAGCGTCGTAATATTGTCATTACACGCCAGCCAATCTCAATCGAGGGGTGCGATGTGGTACACTCGTTGGAGGAGGTTTTGGCACTTGCTGCCGAGGAGGATATTTTTATTATCGGCGGCTCGCAAATCTATGAACAGGCACTGCCTTATGCCGACCGTCTATGTTTGACAACGGTGCATAAAGCCTACGAGGGCGATGCTTCGTTTCCGCAATGGAATCGCAGTGAGTGGGAGTTGATATCTTCGCAGCGTTATGAGCGTGGAGAGGAGTTTGAATACCCATTCACAATCGAGGAGTATCGTCGCAAATAATCGCCTATTTTTCGAGAATTATACGCACAACGTCTTGTGGGGTATCGACAATATGCTCCGCACCGTGTTGTTCAAGTTCTTCACGACAACGAAAGCCCCAAGTGACACCTATCGAGCAGATGCCGGCACGTTTTGCACAATCCATATCGACGCCCGAATCGCCAATCATAAAACACTCTGTTGCAGATGTTTCGCACTCGGCGACGATTTCGTTCAGCACGTCGGGTGCGGGCTTTAACGGCACATTATCACGGTTGCCATAGATAGCGGCAAAAGGGATATGCCCGAAAAAACGATTTATGAGTTTGCGGGTGCCTGCATTGAATTTGTTGGATGCAACCGCCAGCTTTACGCCTGCTGCCGATAGTGTTGCCAACATCTCCTCGATGCCTTCGTATGGGCAGGTGTGACAGTCGATATGTTCGATGTAGAAATCTATAAAATCGCATCGTGCTGCGGCGATATACTCCTCCGTACGCAACTCCTCGGGCAGAGCTCGTTCAACAAGTCGGGTTATGCCGTTGCCTACAAAGTGACAATACTCCTCGTAGATGTGTTCCGTTAGGTTGCGGAGGCGTAACATATGGTTACACGCAACGGCAAGATCGCCTATGGTATTCAGCAGAGTGCCGTCCAAATCGAATATGGCAACTTTTTGACTACTCATCTGTCGGGGTTTTGGGTGTGCGATAAATTTTATAACCTATGGCAGCCACTACCAGCGACATTATAGGGCTGATGATGTTGAACAGACAGTATGGCAAATAGGTCAGTGTTGCGACATTCAGTACGGTAGATTGTGTCATTCCGCACGAGTTCCACGGAATCAAAACCGAGGTTACGGTTGCCGAATCCTCTACCGAGCGACTCAATAATCTCCCCTCCAAACCGCGACGACGATAGAGCGGTTGGAAAGTGTTGCCCGTTATGATAATCGAGATATATTGGTCGGCGGTTGTGAGGTTGCACAATATGCCCGTAGTGAGTGTTGTGGCAACGGTGCTTGTCGGGCGGTGTGCAAAGTGCATCATAAAGCGGGTAAGCGATGCAATCATACCACTGCCAGCCATTACGCCACCAAAACACATCGCACAGAGAATCAGCCATATAGTGTTCAACATTCCGCCCATTCCGCCGGTGGTTACAAGGTCGTTCAAAGCAACATTTCCCGTCTCGATTGCGGTCTCGCTACCACACGTAATAAGTATTGCACGAATTGCAGATAAGGAGTCGCTACCACCTATGGTTTCGACGATTTGCGGCTGGAAAATAAGCATCATTATCGTTGCCATCGCTACCGTTGCAAAGAGTGTAACGAGAGCGGGTAATCGACGCAAAATAAGCAGTGCCGTAATCAGCGGCACGATAAGCGTCCACGGTGTGATGTTGAAAGTCGAGGTCAGAGCTGTCGAAAAGGCCTCTGTATTGACCTCTACATCGTGAAGTCCGCACGCTCCGACAATGAAAAATACGACAAGTGATATCAGGAACGACGGCATAGTGGTAATCAGCATATATCGGATATGCTCAAAGAGAGGTACCCGTGCTGCCGACGAAGCGAGAACCGTTGTGTCGGAGAGTGCCGACATCTTATCGCCAAAGTAGGCTCCCGATATTATGGCACCTGCTGTCCAACCCTCGCTGTAACCTATATTTTCGCCAATACCCATCAGTGCAACTCCGACAGTGGCTATTGTGGTCCACGAACTGCCCGTAACAAGCGATACAACCGCACAGATTATGCAGGCAACGCCCAAAAAGAGCATAGGGTGTATAATCTTTAAGCCGTAGTATATCATTGTCGGAACAATACCGCTCAACATCCAACTACTTGCTACGGCACCGATTAGGAGCAGAATGATGATTGCCGATGCCGAGGTGTGGATATTTTCGGTTATCGCCTCTTCCAAACGCTGCCAACCGGTGCCACACAACGTGATTGAGAGCATAGCTCCGACAGCAGCAGAGATAATGAGTGCGATTTGGCTTCCTCCATTGATTGCATCGGCACCGAAACACTTGATTACAAGAGCCAGAATGGCAACCAACGTGGCAAACGGAATGAGTGCTATCCAAATCGGAACATCGCCGTTATTGCATAAAAATCTCCCTTTTTTCATTATTGTCATCCGATAGTGCCGCCCCTTTTTGAAAAAATATGGCACTATGCACCCGCAAAGGTATATAAACTATAAGAATTTTTCATATCTTTGCCAATGATTTTTGCGGACAGTGTATCGCAAAACCAATATAAGCCCTTGTAGTTCAACGGATAGAACGAAGGTTTCCTAAACCTTAAATAGCAGTTCGATTCTGCTCGGGGGTACGTCGAGAGAGTGGATAACTTCCACGCATACATAGAGTGGGCGTGGATAAAAATGTAAATGTATGAAGCAGATTATTATCACTATTTTGTTGTGTGCAACCGCATTGGTTGGATTGCGTTTGGCGACAAAGCCTGCCGAGAAGGCACCACAAACCGTCCGCGAGGCCATTGAGGGTCGTCGCAGCATCCGTCAATACGAAGAGCGTGAGGTTGAACGCGAAAAGTTGCAGCAGATTGCCGAGTGTGGCGTGTTGGCTCCGAGTGCGATGAATCGTCAGGAGTGGGAGTTGCGTATCGTGGGCTCGAAGGCGTGGATTGACCGTTGTACGGCTGCATTTGTTGAACAGGTAAAGGGTACTCCGCTCGGCGACCACCTGCTGACTGCCGACTTCAAAAATATGTTCCGTAATGCCCCTGCTGTGATTTTTGTTGCAGCAAAGCCATCGACCTATGCGGGCGTAAATGTCGGTCTGTTGGGCGAAAATATGATGCTTGCGGCATACGAACTCGGTTTGGGAACTTGCTGTTTGGGCTCTCCTGTCGGATTTTTGAACTCGGAGGCCGGTAGTCAATTCCTTGCATCGTTGGGCTTCTCGGAGGGTTATGTTTTGCAATACGCTTTGGCTGTGGGTTATCCTGCCGAGCAACCCGAAGCAAAACCTCGCGATATGTCTAAAATCGTATTTGTGGAGTAGCACATAAGGGTATATGCAAACAGAGAGGCTGTCTCAACATTTTTGTTGGACAGCCTCTCTGTCTATTCCCCATCTCCGACTATTTCTGTTCGTCGGCAGAGTCATCGCTCTTGCCTTCGACACCATCGCGGAAAGCCTTTACGCCCGAACCGATTGAGCGGAACAGAGCAGGGATTCGTGATGCTCCGAAGAAGAGCAGTACAACAAGGACTATCAGGGCAATTTCGCCCATACCAAGACCTCCAATCAACAACATTTTAAGCATAGTGGTAATTGTTTATCGTGTTACTTAATCTTTACTTTTCTCATCGACAGACGGCTCTCCTCTGCTTTGAAGCCGATGACGTGGCTCTCGATTGATGCATCGATACTGCTCGATAGCTTGTTGTGGTCGTGTGCAGCCACCGCCTCGACAAAGTCGCGGGTGAGGACTACGTCGCCGCCACCGTGACCTGCGTGTTTGTACTCCTCGATTTCGCGAATATTCTTGTTCCAAACCTTACGTTTACGGGTGCGGAAGTCGATGATTGTGAACTTCTTGCCATCGCCTTCGATATAACCCTTTGTACCCATAATTCGGGTGCGACGACCTCCCCACGGAGTAAAGGCATCCATTGTAAAGCTTGCGGTTATGCCATCCTCGAACAATAGCGTGGTAACGTAGTGGTCACATTGGTCGTTGTCGCAACGGAATACGCAACGTCCGTACTCGGTGGTGCGAATCTTCTCCATAATAGCCTTCTCGTCACGACGGTCAGGTAGGTCGAATACGCCGAGGTGGGCTTTGCGACGAACATAGATATCAATTGCCGAGTATGGGCAGGTTGCCTCGTGTGGACAGCCGT
>JAFVXS010000053.1 GCA_017501025.1 Alistipes sp. | reverse complement strand
GTGGTGCGGTTGTGGTTGGTACAATTGTTGGTAAATTTTCTATGGAGCGTGATGTTTTTTGCCCTACGTTCGCCATTGGCTGGCATGATTACTGTATTGATGCTGGATGTGTTGGTATTTACCTACATAATATATGCAGCGGCTCGTAGCAGTATAGCAGCGTGGCTCTTTGCTCCATACTTTATATGGTTGATTTTTGCCACATATCTCAACGGTTATGTCTATCGTTTCAATTCGTCATCCGTTGAGGTGGCTACGGCAAATGCGGCTACGACAGATAATTTTACACCAAATAAAAGTCAAATTACTATGAACTATTCTATTCCGCAACTGCGTTATGCCGAGGACGCACTTATGCCGGCGATGAGTGGCGAGACCATCGAGTATCACTACGGCAAACATTTTCAGACCTATGTCGATAACCTCAATCGCCTTGTTGTAGGCACTCCTTATGAGGGGATGAATGTCGAGAATATAGTGCTGCGAGCCGAGGAGGGGCCGCTCTTCAATAACGCAGCCCAAGTCTATAACCACGCCTGCTTCTTCGATGCACTGACGCCAAATCAAACACCGATGCCACCGCGATTGGAGCAGCGAATTATCCGTGATTTTGGCTCGGTAGAGTCGTTTTGGGAGCGATTTTCGATGGCGGCATCGTCGCTATTCGGGTCGGGATGGACGTGGTTGGTCGAGGATAAGGATGGACAGCTATCGATAATTTCGACCTCAAATGCCGATACACCTTTGCGATATGGCTATAACCCGTTGCTGACTATCGATGTGTGGGAGCACGCCTACTATATAGACTACCGTAATCGACGAGCGGAGTTTATCAAAAATTTCCGCAATATTATCGATTGGGATAGGGTGGATAGGCGTATTAAACACGAGTGAGAAGTTGTATAACAAGGTGATTTCTGCGTTACACTTGCTTTATAACTGCTCACATACGTCGAGTATGCTCCGCGTTATAAAGCTTTGCAAGCCTTGAAATCCCTCTTGTTATACAACTTCAAACAAAAAAATGGGTGTCTAAAAAACTTGTTAGACACCCACTTTGTTATATTATTGTGACGGATGCTATTTCAAAATTTCAGGCAGGAAGCAGCTGAAAATCAAAACCAAAAGTCCGGCAATAAGTACTACGATAGTTTTGCGGGAGCAACCTTTCCACTCTTTGAGGATAATACCCCAAACGTTCGAGAATACGACGTTCAGAGCCATCAGAATACACCACGAGAATGTAAGCAGTGCAGGAGACTCGGTAAGGAAACCTTTGCCGAGGCTCAATCCGAAGAATTGGCTATACCACAAAGCTCCTGCCAATGCACAGAAGAGCAGATTGTTGCCCCAAAGCGACCCCTTCGAGTAGTCCGCAAAGGAGTGGTTGCGATGGTTTTGGAATAGACAATATGCCGCATTCGTAACAAAACCACCCAGCGTTACGAGCAGAGTTGCAGGGAGACTGCGGAACATCTCATTGGCATCAGCAACGGTCAAAACCTCGCCAAAACCGAGTCCGATGTTGAAGCAACCGCTCATTACGCCTGCCAGCAGAGCAACAGCCAAACCCTTTGTGAAATTGAACTCCTTGACAGCCTTCTGCTTCTCCTCGTCGGAGAGCATAGCCGATTTGAGGTGTCCTGCAACACCGATAATGGCAATACCGAGAAGTGTTACCACTACGCCCGAAACTACGGCTGCCGTAAGATCGCCCGGACGACCAAGCAGCAGTGGCGTGAGTATTGTTCCAAGACCGGCACAGGTGCCGAGAGCAATCGATTGGCCGAGAGCGACACCCAAATAACGCATCGACAATCCGAATGTCAGACCACCGATGCCCCACAATGCACCGAAGAGTATCGTAAGCAGGCTTTCGTGTGGGTGTGCGGCATAGAGAGTCCAAAGACTCTCAATGCTGCCACCTGCCAACAAAGCTCCCAAAAGAGGGAACACCAACCAAGCGAATACGCCTTGAACGAGCCAATACGACTCCCAATGCCACTCGCGAATCTTGTTGATAGGTACATAACTGCTCGATTGGCAGAATGCACCTACGGCGATAATCAATAATCCTATGATAATCT
>JAFVXS010000052.1 GCA_017501025.1 Alistipes sp. | reverse complement strand
TATGTCTTGTTGAGTGGGGTGATGGTGTGAAACGGATAATCCTATAATGGTTGATATGATGAATCTAATCGGGGTATTGGTGGCGATGCTTGCTTCGTTGTTGGCGGTGATTTTTGTTTATCCGCGTGTAGTGAGTTTTGCCATGAAGCGACGCATTGTTGATAATCCTGACGCGAGGAAATTGCAGCGTAATCCGGTTCCGGTAATGGGTGGCGTTGCGGTTTTCTTCGGTTTGGCGGTAGGTCTTTTTGCGGTAGGTATTTATGATGTGTCGATGCCGCTAATTCTTGATGCGTTGGCTTGTGAGGTGCAATTCGAACCCCTAAATGTGGTGGGCATACTTCCAATGTTTTTGGCGATGTCTATCATGCTTGGTGTGGGTATTGCTGATGATGTGTCGGGGCTCTCTCCGAGATTGCGTTTTATTATCGAAATTGCGATGACGGTGATGCTGATATTCTGGACAAAGACATCGTTGAATGATTTTCAAGGATTGTGGGGTGTTGATATGGTGCCGTTGTGGGTATCTGTCCCACTGACTATTGTTGCGGTTGTCGGTGTCATAAATGCCATAAACTTGGTTGATGGCGTTGATGGTTTATCGTCGGGCTATTGCATTATGGCAAGTGCTGCTTTTGGAATACTCTTCTATTTTACGGGCGATTATTTGGTGCTTATGTTGTGCTCTTTGTCTGTTGACTCGTTATTGCCGTTCTTTTTCCATAATGTTTTTGGCAAGAAGTCGAAAATGTTTATAGGAGATGGTGGCTCTCTGATGATGGGCGTGGTTATGTCCACTTATGTTGTGTCGGCAATCGCTTCGGGTAGCGGTAGTGAGAAACTCGTGGCTAATGGCTTTGGTGTTGTGCCATTTACCCTTGCGGTAATGTGCGTGCCGGTGTTTGATACAGTGCGAGTGATGATTATGCGAATCCTTAGAGGAACATCGCCATTTCATCCAGATAAAACACATTTGCATCACCTCTTCATTGAACTTGGATATTCACACTTTGGTACAACAATCAGTGAATTGTTGTTGAACATAATGGTTATCATGGCGTGGTATCTGACCTATAAGTTGGGAGCGTCAATAGATGTTCAATTTTATGTTGTGATAGGTGTGGGCTTGTTGCTAACGGCAGGATTTTATAAGTTCGTGAAGGTAAATCAAGTTCGCAATACGGCTATATTCCGATTGTTGCAAAGTTTTGGCAAGAAAACTCATTTTGAGGAGTGTAGTGGTTGGCTGAGATTGCAGGAAATAGTTGATTTTAAATAAATTACAGAAAATGAAAATCGCAGTAGCAGGTACAGGTTATGTGGGAATGTCGATGGCGACATTGCTTGCCCAACATAACGAAGTTGTTGCGGTGGATGTAGTACCCGAAAAGGTTGAGAAGATAAATCGTCGAATCTCGCCTATTCAGGATGAGTATATCGAGAGATACCTCTCGGAGAAGGATTTGAATCTTCGAGCAACACTCGATGCAAAGTCGGCATATCGCGATGCCGATTTTGTTGTTATTGCCGCTCCTACAAACTACGACCCGCAAAAGAATTTCTTCGATACCTCGGCTGTGGAGACGGTGATAAAAATGGTGTTGGAGGTAAATCCCAAGGCGATAATGGTCATTAAATCGACTGTGTCGGTGGGCTTTACCGAGGCAACACGACAAAAATACAATACAAACAATCTGCTCTTTTCGCCCGAATTCCTACGAGAAAATAAGGCTCTATACGACAATCTCTATCCGAGTCGTATTATAGTCGGTCGACCTGAGGGAGATGAACATCTCGATAAGTCAGCACGCACATTTGCAATGCTGTTGCAGCAGGGGGCGTTGAAGCAGGATATTCCGACTCTCTTTATGGGCTTGACCGAGGCAGAGGCCGTGAAGCTCTTTGCCAATACATTTTTGGCGTTGCGGGTAAGCTATTTCAATGAGTTGGATACTTATGCCGAGATTAAGGGGCTCGATACGGAGTCGATTATTCGAGGTGTCGGTCTTGACCCTCGAATCGGAATGCACTACAACAACCCTTCGTTTGGTTATGGCGGATATTGCTTGCCGAAGGATACGAAACAACTGCTGGCAAATTATGACGATGTGCCGCAAAATATGATGACGGCGATAGTGGAGAGTAATAGAACACGCAAGGACTTTATTGCGGAGCAGGTGTTGCGAAGGGCGGAGCAGTTGTGTGGCAGAAATCGCATTGTTGTCGGTATCTATCGCTTGACGATGAAGACCGACTCGGACAACTTCCGTCATAGCGCGATACAAGGGATAATGCGCCGTTTGAGGGCAAAGAGCGCAGAGGTAGTGATTTACGAACCGACCTTGCACGATGGGGAGCAATTCTTCGATTGTGAGGTGGTAAACGATATAGAAAGATTCAAAAAGATCTCGGGTGTGATTTTAGCCAATCGCACCGACAACCTTCT
>JAFVXS010000051.1 GCA_017501025.1 Alistipes sp. | reverse complement strand
CCGCTGACTACGATTATGATTTCGAGCTGGTCATCCAATTCGGGCTTAATGCTTGTACCCCAGATAATGCTGGTGTCGTCCTCATATTTTCCTTTCTGCGGGCGAGTCAATTTCTGGATGTAGTTCAACGCATCGTTTACATCGCTCATAATCAGCTTGTCGGGCGATGATGTTGCGAAGTTTATCAACACTGCCTGTGCCCCTTCGATGGATGTGCCACCGAACAACGGCGATAGGATAGCCATATTGATAGCCTCCTCGACACGATTTTCGCCTACGGCACACGCCATACCCATCACGGCACAACGACTCTTGCGAACAACTTTGCAGACATCCGAGATATCGACACTTACCAAGTCGCTCTGTGTAAGGGCTATATCGGCAATGCCTTTGGCTGCAAGGGCCACAACATCGTTACCCTTGTTGAAGGCTGCGTGAACGGGCAGGTGTTTGTAGAGTTCGATAATGGTCTCGTTACGCAGGAAGATAAATGTATCAACCGCATCGGCCATCGCATCGATACCCGCTTTTGCCTGCTTATAGCGGTGTGTACCCTCGTTTTTGGATGGGGTAGTAAGAATGGCGATTGTCGGGATGTCGAGTTGGTGTATCATTTTGGCGATAACCGGAGTTGCTCCCGTACCCGTACCACCACCCATACCTGCGGTAAGGAAAATCATATCTGGCTTGTTAGTCAGGATATATTCGCGAATCTCGTCGAGCGACTCCTTCGCCTTCTCTGCTCCGACCTGTGCATCGTTGCCTGCACCTTTGCCATCACCCATACATATCTTTTGGTGTGGTTGCAGAGGGCTTTTGTCCAAAGCCTTGATATCGGTGTTGCAAATCAACAAGTTTACACCTTTTATGCCCATAGTCCAGATGTAATCTACCGAATTGCCGCCTGCACCACCGACACCAATAACCATAATACGTGCAGCGATACTCTGCACATCAGGTTTGTTTTGCTGAAAAATACTATATAAACTCATACAATCTCCTCCTTACAACACGTCGTTTTCATTGTCGTTGTAGCCGAGTACTTTGTTCACAAGCACACGCAACAATCTATTGCTCTTCTTTCCCGGTTTTCCTCCCGATTTTGTGGACTTATCCTCCTTCTCCTTGTCGGAACTCTTCTCCTTTGCGACCTCCTTTACAGACTTCTCTGTCTCGCTGTTTGTCTCTACGATGTTCTGCGGCGTGGTGTCGGTTGGGGTAGTAACGACGGTCTGTGCAGGATTGCTCTTTGGCTACTCTATTTGAGGTTTGCTTGCAGGGGCGTCGGTTACCGATTCGGTCGGAGTCTGCTTAACAGTCGATATCGTTGTTATGTTTTGAACGACACGATTATTTACTATGCACGGATTTTTACCGTAACAAGCAACCGCGACCGCAGCCGTTTCGGCTGATGAGCCGATAACCGAAGCCGACTCCTTGGTCAAACCGTAGTAATCTTTTACGATGCGTACCGGCATTTTGAGTTCGCGAGCAAAGAGTTTGTCGATATCGCGGATGTTTGTCACGCCACCCGTAAGGATAATACCTGATTTGATGCTGTTGGCAAGACGTGAGTAGTGTAGCTCCTCCAACACAAACTTGGCAATATCGCACAATCGGGCCTCGATTATGGCAGCAAGATTGTAGTGTGCGAACAACTCCTCCTTGTGGGAGCCGATTTTCGGAATTTTGAAAACATCGTTTTCGCCTACGCTGTCACGCATCGCAACGGCATAGTTGCGTTTGATATTGTGGATATGTCGTTTCGAGATACCTATCGAGGCGATATCCTCGTCGATAGTGTGTCCACCTATCGGAAGCGACGCAATATGACGAAGCTTGTTCTTATAGACAATCGAAACGTCGGTTGTTCCACTGCCGATATCCACAATCGCAGCACCATCGTTCCACTCGTCATCCGACAACAAAAGATGTGGCTGTGCTACGGGGTTAATTACAACCTCTTTGATTGTTATGTGAGCCTTTTGGAATGCCAACGATAATCGGCGTATCTGCTCGGTCTCCGATATGATGGCAAGATGAGTCGCAGAAATCCAAGAGCCTATTTCGCCAACAGGATTTTGCGAATCGTGTTTTCCGTCGATAGTGTAGCCGATAGGGATACGTTGCAAGATGGTCTCTTTGCTCGAAGGTTCACACTTGATATTGCTGATACGCTGGGTGAGGACTCGTATATCCTCCGCAGAGATACAGCGATTTTGGCGGTCACGAACTTCGACAAAGTCCGAGATTGTGGCACAACGCACCTTCTCGTTTGATAGACCTACGTATGCCTCCGTGATGCGGATTTTCATACTATCTTCCAACTCCTTCTTTGCAGCCAAAATAGCCGAGCCGATAATCTCTATATTGTTTATACGGCCATCGATAACTCCGAGTTTGGACTCCTGAATTGATGACGCAACAATATCGAGAAGGTTATTCTCCTGCAATATTCCTACGACCATTGTGATATTGGAGGTGCCGATATCAACTCCAACAAAATAACTTTTCTTTTCCATCTATATCGTTAATCTTCTATATTTTTACAAATTACACGGTCTGCATAACTCACATCAATCTCTGCATAGCGTTGCCATCCGACTGACCCGAGTACGGAGTGATAGAAGTTAAGCAGTCGTTCCAATTTATCATTTTCGTTGCGTAGTTCGCCAAAGATTATTCGATGGTTGCCACTACGCGGTACCAACTCAACGCATATTCTGCCGAATGAGTTCTCTGATAGCACTATCTGTACAACTTCGGCTCGCCAAAAGTCGTTGCGATTGATAGTCTCGATAAACTCTATCAGGCGGATAAAGTCGTTCAGACGTTGCTCCATAGCTTCGCCACGCTTTGCTACCATACGTTGTTGCTTCTCGACACGCTCTTTGGCGAGTTGGCAATCACGCAACATACCGTCGCAATATCGCAACATACGTTTGCGTTCTGCCAACCACGACCTCTTTTTGGCGTTATACTTTGCCTTATCGCCAAACCAACGACGACCTATCGAGCTGTCGCGAATCTCTCGACGACGCTCCTGCCAATGCTCCTTTCGTGCCCTAATCGGAATAAGCCGTTGAGCCAACAGCCGTATCGAGTCGTTGTAGCGGTTGCGAATATTTTGTCGAGCCATTGCCGTTGTACCCTCGAACTTTACACCGAACGGTGGCGTATAACTGCCTGTAACAACCGGTACATAGAGTGACGATTGTTCGGGAGAGCCGAAGATAAAGCCATCGTGTGTGACATAGACATTATATCGACCCGTCATAAGTCGGAACAGTGGTTTGCGTTGGCTGATGTTGATATGCAGGACTCCGCTGTACGAAGTATATACATCGACATTATCGACAAAACCATTGCGGATAATCATATTTCGAATAGCCCGCACATCGACACTGTCAATCAATACACCCATAGTGCCTATACCCTCGGCAATAAGGCGTTCGCGTACACGTTTCGAGGTGATAAGTTGTCCCGAACCGGTGCTATCCACAATGTCGATATCGACGTGTTCGACCGTTTGATGTTGGCGGTGGTGTGTAACAAGCATAGAGGCTTGTACGATATAGGCAACGATGATGCCCCATATCGCAATGTACAAAACTATGCTTGCTATACGTTTTATCACGGCTTAACTACGTTTTTTCAATGTTTCTGCTATTGCTTCGCAGTATGCGTCGATATTTCCTGCACCGAATGAGATAACAACGTCGGTTGTCATCTGCTCCAAAGTGTCGCACAATGCCTCACGCTCTACGATACGATATGGTACAGAGAGTCGGTCGGCTATAATCTCCGATGTTATGCCCTCGATAGGCTCCTCGCGGGCGGGGTATATCGGCAACAGTATAACCTCGTCGGCAATCGACAATGCCTCGGCAAACTCTGCGTAGAGGTCGCGGGTACGTGTGTAGAGGTGTGGCTGGAATATGGCGACAATGTCTCTATTTTCGAACATCTGCTTTATGGATGATAGCGTAGCACTCAACTCGCGTGGGTGGTGTGCGTAGTCATCCATATAGACCTGTTTCGGAGTGTTGATGTAGAACTCGAAACGGCGTTTTACGCCCGAAAACTCTGCCAATGCCGTACGGAGCAACTCTTCGTCGATTGGCATCTGTTCCGCTTTCGAGGCTATCCATAACAGGGCAACTGCTGCAATGGCATTTTCGATATTGATGCGGCAAGGTATGCCGAGTCTGCACTGCTTGAATACTTTGTCGGGTGTGACGATGTCGAATTGGTAGTATCCTCCCTCCAATCGAGTGATGTTCTCTGCGTGGAAATCACCTTTGTCAATCGAATAGCGATAGATTGTTATGTCAGGATTTGGAAGCGAGATATCGACACCCTCCTTGATACACAATGCACCGCCTGCCTTAATTTGTGCGACAAATTGCGAAAACGCCTCCTTGACAGCCTCGTGAGTTCCGTAGATGTCGAGATGGTCGGCATCTGCCGATGTTATGACGGCTGCATCGGGGTAGAGTTGCAGAAACGAACGGTCAAATTCGTCTGCCTCGACAGCCAGACGTCTGCCCTCGCCCAAGACGAGATTTGAACCGAAATTTTTGGAGATTCCGCCTAAAAATGCACAACCCGAATTGCTGACTTTGCTGTTCAACCACGCAGTAAGGGTTGATGTTGAGGTCTTGCCGTGTGTGCCGCTGACAGCCATAACATACTTGTTGGCTGCCAAAACACCGAGGCACTGCGAACGTTTGATGCAGCGGAAACCTTCACGGCGGAACATCGATAATTCGCTGTGGTCGTCCGCAATAGCGGGAGTGTAGATTACCAATGTGTTTTCCCGATTTTTGAAAAGTTCGGGAATCTGCTCGATATCATCTTCGTAGTGTATCGCTGCACCTTCGTTTTCGAGTGCTTTGGTGAGCGGCGTTGAGGTGCGGTCGTAACCTGCAACGGGCAGACCTTCGTGCATAAAGTATCGGGCAATGGCACTCATTCCTATACCTCCGATACCGACAAAATAGACCTGCTGTGTGTTGTGAATACCCTCCATAGACCTACTACTCGTTACAAAGTTTTGCAATTTGCTCGACTACACGCTCTGCCGAGTCGGGAATAGCCAACTTGGCAATATTGCGTGAGAGCATTGTCTTATCGTTTGGCGACTCGATAAGTCGCAGTGCAGTAGAGATACCGCAGTCGAGAGCCTCCTTATCGCTAACCATAAATGCAGCGTGCTTATTGACAAGGGCCATTGCATTTTTGGTTTGGTGGTCTTCGGCAACATTTGGCGACGGAATAAATACTACGGGCTTTGCCGAGAGTTGTAGCTCCGATACAGAGCAGGCTCCACTGCGTGAGATTACCACATCGGCAACAGCGTATGCGTAGTCCATCCTATCGATAAACGCACCCTGCCAAACGTTTGCGGTAGGGTAGGTTTGCAGAAAACTCTTCATCTCGTTCTCGTAGTAACGACCCGTCTGCCATATTACTTGCACGGGAGCCTCGCCGTTGAGGGTCATTATCCACGACTTCATCATATTGTTGAATGTTCGTGTGCCGAGCGAGCCACCTACGATAAGCAGTACGGGCAGCTTGTCGTTAAGACCGAAGTGTTGGAGAGCCTCTGTGCGAGATATCGCATCGCTCGAAAGGTTTGAACGCAGAGGATTTCCCGTCTTGATAATCTTGGAACTATCGAAGAAACGCTCCATATCGTCGTAAGCGGTGCAGATACACTTTGCACGTTTGCCAACAAGTTTGTTTGCAAGACCTGCATACGAATTTTGCTCCTGAATTATGGTTGGTACACCGCAACGCTGTGCAGCCCACAAAATCGGAGCACTTGCGTAGCCGCCAAAACCGACAACTACATCGGGTTGAAAACCCTTGATAATTGAACGGGCACGACGAATACTCTTACACAACTTGAACGGAAGCGTAAAGTTCGATAGCGCAAAACGACGTTGCAGACCAACAATCGGTACGCCCATAATGCGAAATCCTGCCTTTGGTACTGTGGTCATCTCCATCTTGCCCTCGGCACCTACAAAAAGAATCTCTACATCATCGCCAAAACGTCGTACCAAAGCCTCTGCAACAGCGATTGCAGGGTAAATGTGTCCGCCTGTTCCTCCTCCTGAAAGTATAATACGTTTCATTGTTGAAATGACTAATCCGAATATGCTACAAAAGTAGCGAATAATATCCGAAATTCAAAAGTATTTCAGAGGGAAATCGGGAATTTCCACAAATATTTGCAAAACTTTGTTTTGCTTCCTCAAAAATGTAGGGAAAATGTCGCTGAAAAGCCTATTTGCGACGAACTCTATAAGTGGGCGTTTCTATCGAGTGAGCGATAGCCGATTGCCTCGGCAATATGAGCTGCCGTTATCTGCTCGCTTGCCTCCAAATCGGCGATGGTGCGGGCTACTTTTATGATGCGGTCGTATGCTCGTGCCGAGAGGTTAAGACGCTCCATAGCCCGCTCCAACAGAGTACGTACAGATGGTTCCAATGCACAAAATGTACGTAACATTCGACTGTTCATCATCGAGTTGGAGTGGATGTTTGTACCCTCAAAGCGTTGCTCCTGACGTTGTCGTGCCCGTATAACCCTTTCGCGAATAGTGCGACTGCTCTCCTCCTCTTTTGTCGAGGTCATATCGCTGATAGGGACAGGCGAGACTTCGATGTGCATATCGATACGGTCGAGCAGAGGCCCCGAGATACGCCCGAAGTAGCGATGAATAGCCGACGGCATACACGAACACTCTTTGGTAGGGTGGTTGTGAAAGCCACAGGGACAGGGGTTCATAGCCGCTACCAATGTGAAATTGGCGGGGTATTCAACCGTATATTTTGCTCGTTATACGGTGATGAATTTATCCTCCAAAGGCTGACGCAAGACCTCTAATACGTTGCGACCAAATTCGGGAAGTTCATCCAAAAATAGTATTCCGTTGTGGGCAAGGCTTGCCTCTCCGGGTTGTGGCGATTGACCTCCACCAACCAAAGCGACTTGTGAGGTGAGGTGGTGTGGGGCTCGAAACGGACGTTGTGTCATAAGCCCTGCGGTTGTACCGAGTTTGCCGGCTACGGAGTGAATTTTTGTACACTCTACCGCCTCCTCCAAAGTCATAGGTGGCAGGATGGTCGGCAGACGACGTGCAAGCATAGTCTTGCCCGAGCCCGGTGCTCCAATCATCAATACGTTGTGACCGCCTGCTGCGGCAATCTCCAAAGCACGCTTAACGTGTTGCTGTCCGCGGACATCGGCAAAATCTTCGGCAAAAGGTTGTTCTACGAGGTGGTCTGATGGGGCAGAAGATGGGGTAACGGGCGTAAAGTTCAGTTCGCCATTCAGCATACCGATTACTTGTCCCAAACGCTCGACTGCTATTACCTCAATGCCATCGACCACGGCTGCTTCGGAGGCGTTTTCGCTGCTTACGACAATGCGACGTAAACCCTGCTCTTTTGCCATTACGGCTAACGGTAAGACTCCTCGTACAGACTTTATGGTGCCATCGAGCGACAATTCGCCGACAAACATCGTTTCGGAGAGCATCGTGTCCAAAACCTGCCCTGTTGCAGCAAGTATTCCGACAGCAATCGGAAGGTCAAAACCCGAGCCCTCTTTGCGAAGGTCGGCAGGTGCGAGATTTACCACAATCTTGAATGCGGGCATATTGCGTCCCGTGTTGTTGAATGCCGAACGGATACGCTGTTCGCTCTCCTTGACTGCGTTGTCGGGCAGACCTACCAGATATAGGCCCAAACCTTTGCCCGTAACATCAACCTCTACGGTGACATCAACGGCATTGATTCCGACAATTGCTCCTGCGTGGCACTTTACGAACATTTCGAATGTGGTATTAGATTGGGTTAAAACGGCTTAAAGTCGTCAGCTGATGTATTGAACGGACTAAACTCCTGTGCTCCATTCATTGCTGTAAGTGCCGAGCCAGCATTAGGTACTTGACCGTCGATGCTTGATGAGCCGACTTCGCTGTATGTTTCGCCCGTAGCAGGTTGAGTAACGGTTATGGTGTCGAGGTCCGTAAATCGAGCCTGCGAATTGATAAATTTCAGCTTTACGTCGGTAACCTCACCGTTACGGTGCTTGGCGAGGATAATCTCGGCAACACCTGCGGTAGATTCCTGATTTTCGCCCGTAAGGAAACCGTAATATTCAGGACGGTGGATAAATGCTACAACGTCGGCATCCTGCTCGATTGCTCCCGACTCACGAAGGTCGCTCAATTGAGGGCGTTTTGTACCTCCACGAGCCTCCGTAGCACGGCTCAACTGCGAAAGTGCGATAATTGGAACGTTCAGCTCCTTGGCAATGGCTTTGAGTGTTCGCGAAATATGGGCAACCTCCTGCTCTCGGTTTCCGTTGCTTGATTGTGTTCCGAGTGTCATCAATTGGAGATAATCGACTATAATCAGACGTACGCCCTGATGGTGCAGACGACGAGCCTTTGAGCGGAACTCGAAGACCGATAATGCCGGTGTATCGTCGATATAAAGGGGTGCTGCACCGAGAGGTTTTGTCGCAATATGGAGTCGCTGCCAATCCTCTGCCGAGAGTTTTCCGCTACGGACTTTCTTGCTGTCGAGTCCCGATTCGGCAACGATAAGACGTGTCATCAACTGTGTCGAAGACATCTCCAACGAGAAGAATGCAACGGGAACGGAGTAGTTTACTGCCATATTGCGAGCCATCGACAACACAAAGGCGGTCTTACCCATCGAAGGACGTGCTGCAACAATGATAAGGTCGGAAGGTTGCCAGCCAAGAGTGACATTGTCGAGTGCTGCAAATCCCGAACATATTCCGCTGTAAGCCGAATCGTTTTTGCCCGCCTGCTCAATCTGTTCGAGTGTCTTTTTGAGGATACTCGACGAGTTTTGTACCGAACGCTTGACGTGTGTCTCGGTAATTTTAAGTACCTCCTGTTCGGCAAAACCGATAAGGTCATTTACATCCACCGAGTTGTCGTACGAACGGCGTTGAATCTCGACGGCCGATGTGATGAGCGAACGTTGCACAAACTTTTGGGCGATGATGCGGGCGTGAAATTCGATATTTGCCGCAGCACCGACCTTCTGTGTCAGCTGTGCAAGATAGACCGCTCCGCCGACCTTTGTCAATTCGCGACGCGATTTCAATCGCTCCGTAACGGTGTATATATCAATTGGTTTCTCCTCCTGCGAGAGGGAGTTGATAGCCCGATAGATTGTGCGATGTTCCTCCTTGTAGAACGAATCCTCGGTCAGGTACTCCTGCACGGTGATTATCGAGTTGGCTTCGAGCATTAAGGCACCCAAAACCGCCTCCTCCAATTCGATGGCTTGTGGCGGAATGTTGGCTATCTCGGCCGCTTCGGGAGCGAGTGCTGCAAATGCCTCTCTATTGTGTTGTGATGGTTGAAAATCTTTTGCCATACTGCAATTTGGTAATATGCGTTTTTTCTGTTAGCAAAAGTAGAACTTTTTATTGCATTTACCAAACTTTTGTGAAGGGTCGCGGATGCGGTGTTGTTAAAAAAAATGTTCACAATGTCGAACTTTGGAGCTACCCGTGTCCGAAATGGCGACAGAGGTCGATTTTGCGTAGCAACACTCTGTTGATAGGTGTTGAAAATTTTTAGAAAAACTCTCCGTTAATCACGAGAGAAGGCGTTACTCGATATGGCGAGTGTTGCGATACTTATGCGAACATCGCCTTCGCACGCTTTGAAGATGCTCTCGGCACACGAGGTTATGGTTGCTCCGGTTGTAAAGACATCATCAACCAACAAAATATGCTTCGACCGCAACAATTCGGGGTGGGTTACTTCGAATAGATTTGATGCGTTTTCCCAGCGTTGCCCGAACGATTGTGTTGTTTGGCTCGGGTTGTTGCGATAACGTCGTATGGTGTTGAATTTGCAGGGAATACCCGACTCTCTCGATATGCCGTTTGCAAGATATTCCGATTGGTTATAACCACGTTTGAACGACTTGCTCCAATGTAGAGGAACGGTGATTATCAGGTCGATACCGTCGAGCCAATTGCTACGCATAAGTTCGGCTCCGAACCAACGTCCCAATTTGCCGCCGTGGTAGGTGATTTCGTGATATTTGAGGCCGTGGATAAATCGTTGCCAAGCCGAGCCTTTGATATACCAAAACATCGCCGCAGCCCTCTCGATAGGGAGTAGTCCCCAAAACTTCTGCTCCATTTGATTATTCTGCTCCTTCCAAAGATATGTGATAGGGGCCTCCATTCTGCATCGGGTGCAGACGTAATCTTCGCCATCGACCAGAAGCGTGTCGCACGCACGGCAACGCTCCAAAAATCCGATGGTTATGCGTACCGCTCTGGTAAACTCGCGGCAAAATCTCTCTATGTCATAGCGGGTCCACATCGCAGACAATCTTTACCTTTCGGAACCGACGACTCTTCTCCACTTCGCGTATCTGTTCGCCAATAAGTTTTCGTGCTTTGGTAAACGATGAAGCGTTCTCGATTTTCAAGACGATTTCAAGACGATGTTCTCCTCGAATCTTGTCTATCAACGGAGTGACAGGACCGAGTGTCCGGCTACCGAAAATATCTCGTAAATTTTGAGCCAAAATCATACTACATTCGGCAAGTTCGTTTAGCTGCTCGCTACATAGTATAATGCGAACTATGCGGGAGTATGGCGGATAGTTAAATATCTGTCGCTCTGCAAGTTGTGCAGCAGCCATTTTGTCGTAATATGCCTCTCCCAATATCTCGAAAATAGGGTGCTGAACGTCGGCACTCTGCACAACCACCTCGCCAACATCGTCTCGGCGACAACAGCGTCCACTGACCTGAATCAGTGTCTGCCAAGCACGTTCGCTCGCCCTGAAATCGGGCATTTTTAGCAGGTTGTCGGCGTTGAGTATGCCGATGAGTGTTACATCGGCAAAATCAAGACCTTTGGCAATAATTTGTGTACCTATAAGTATGTCGGCGTCGTGTCGGGCAAAGGTGTCGATAATCTCACGATAAGCCTTGTCGGAGGTTGCTGTATCGCCATCGAGACGCAGAGTGCGGGCTGTTGGGAACAGACGACGAATCTCCTCCTCTACACGCTCTGTTCCAAATCCCATTGGGGCAATTGCTTCGGCTCCACACTGCGGACATTTGGTGGGGATGCTTAACGAATAGGAGCAGTAGTGACAACGCAGAGTGTTCGATTGGCGGTGCATAGTCAGCGTAACGTTGCACGACGGACAGCGGGGCGACCAGCCGCACTCCTTGCACTCTACGTAAGGGGAGTAGCCTCGTCGGTTTTGAAATAACAAAATCTGCTCGTTTCGCTCCAATCGTTCGGCTATGCGGTCGATAAGCTCCTTGTTGAAATGTGAGCGACGTTCTCCACGTTTCGCCGAACGAATAGTGTCGGAGATGATTATCTGTGGCGGAGTGGCAGTTCCGTAGCGCTCGTTGAGTTCTATGCGTGCAAATTTTTTGGTAAGTGTATTTGCGTAGGTTTCAACCGAAGGTGTTGCGCTGCCCAAAATACTCTTTGCGCCGAATAATGATGCGAGCATAAGAGCCGTATCACGACCATTGTAACGTGGTGCGGTGTCACTCTGTTTGTAGCTTGCATCGTGCTCCTCGTCGATAATGACCAAACCGAGCCGTTTCAGTGGCAGAAATAGGGCGGAGCGTACACCGATGACTATACGACCCGAATCGGCTCGCAAACACTCCATATATACCTGCGTGCGACGCTCCGGTGTGAGTTTTGAGTGATATACGACTGTGCGGTTGCCGAATACGGCACGCAGCCGTACAACGAGTTGGGCTGTCAGCGATATTTCGGGAACAAGATATAAAACATCCTCTCCGCGAGATAATGTTTCGGCAATGTGGTGCATATATATCTCCGTCTTTCCCGAACTTGTTATGCCGTGTAACAAGATAGTTTGGTGGGCAGAGAAGGCGTCGGTAATTTGGCGACTTGCACGTAGCTGCTCGCTCGATAGTTGAGGCAATAAATCGACTCTGATATCTTCGGCCGATGTTGAAGGCTCCTGTTCGTAAATCTCTATAAGACCTCGCTTTACGGTGGCTGATATCGTGGCAGCCGAAGCCTCCGAATGAGAGCGTTCCATAGAGCCTCCCGCTGCGATAAGTTCATTGAGCAGAGCCGCTTGACGTGGCGCGTTCAGAGGCGGTGCCATATGGAGCATCGCTACAAGTATCCACGGCACTTTGCAGGCAATCGGTTATGCGCTGTTGGTGCTGTTTTTTGTTGTTGGTGTTGTAAAAACCTGCGGCAGCTTT
>JAFVXS010000050.1 GCA_017501025.1 Alistipes sp. | reverse complement strand
AGGCGTGAATATCGACCCGATACAGACCGATATGTCGAATCGCCCGTGTGCCCGCATCAAAACACGTATGAACCGTATGACAAAGGCGGAGATTGCCGATGTCGAGATTAAAATCATCGGTGGCAATGCACAAGTGATACGGCAAATGGTCGCCGACGATGGCAACGGTCTGATTTTCGAGGTTACGGCACGCAATAACCTCCGTTTCTACTTCCAACACCCCGAATTTGGCGAGTCAAACGATGTGCAGTTGGCCGTTGAGGGCGACAAAGAGTACTACCTCGATGCGTGGCTGAATCAACTATACACAATCATCGTAGCATCCAACACTGTTGATGCGGATGTCTATATCGACAACACATTCAAAGGTCGAACGGATACAAATTTCGTTTTAACCGTAAAAGAGGTGTTACCCGGAGAACACACTCTTCGCATCGAGTATGGAGGACAATCACAAGAGCAAAAAATCAATGTAAACAGCAATAGTTCACTCTATTACAAACAGAATGTAAACATAACGGCCGGTGCCCCTCAATACGTTGTTTTTCAGATTGAGCCGACAAATGCCGTGGTCGTTATCGACAATAAACCGTATGTGGCAAACAATGGCGTAGTAACTGCACTCCTACCAAGTGGCTCGCACACATATCGCATCAGTGCCGCAGGTTTTCACGACGAGACAGATACTATCACTGTCAGTGGCGAGAAGATAGAAAAACAGGTAAAACTCAATCCGGCATTTGGTTGGATAACACTCAACGACGAAGCCTACAATGGAGCTATTGTATATATCGACAATGTATATGTAGCAACCGCACCGTTCAGTCGCAAATCGGTTGCAAGCGGAAAGCACAATATTCAGATAATAAAAGAGTTATACAAAACATATAACGCATCAATTGAGGTTGCCGATAGCGAAACATTAACCCTCTCTCCGCAGCTCATTCCCGACTATGCAAACATCGAGCTTTCGGTAGAGCAGAGCGCAGAAATATGGATTGACGGCAAAAAGGTTGGAGTCGGTAATTGGAGCGGTAAATTACAATCGGGAGAGCATATCGCAGAGTGCCGTTTGGACGGTCATAGCAACTCGACAACAACCCTGCAAATCACAGCCGATACACCTCAAAATATCAAGCTCGATTCACCGAAACCTATATACGGCTCTATCAACATTACCTCTACCCCTGCAATGGCGGATATCTATTTGGATGGGAAGCCGATAGGTCGGACTCCAATGTTATACAACGAAGCCATTATAGGTCGTCATATGTTGCGAATCACCAAAGCTGGCTGTGCCGACTATACCCACGATATTGTGGTCGAAGAGGGAAAAACAACTACGATTGATGCTATGCTTTCATCGGGTATCGGTGGGACAGGACGCTCGTTTGAGAATCACGACAACGCCTCTGTTCAAAACGCAACATCAAATGCGAATGTAGAGATGATATTTGTCGATGGCGGTTCATTGACAATAGATAACCAAAATAGTTCCAAAAACATAACACTTCCTGACTATTACATAGGCAAATACGAAGTCACACAAGCACAATGGATGGCAGTTATGGGAACATCCATTGCCGAACAATGCAACAAAACGCCAAACTCTTCATTAGCGGGCGAAGGCGATACGTTGCCTATATATTATATAACACCCGAAGAGGCAGAGGAGTTTTGCAGAAGATTAAGCCAGCAAACGGGTAAAAAGTACCGACTACCAACCGAAGCAGAGTGGGAGTATGCTGCTTATGGAGGTGCAAACTCTGCAAAACAGACATTCAGCGGAGGTAACAAAGCCATTGATGTTGGTTGGGTCAAAGAGAACTCCAAGGGGGCGTGTCATCCTGTCGGCTCAAAGCAACCGAACACATTGGGAATTTTCGATATGACAGGCAATGTTGCAGAGTGGTGCATCAAGGGTTCCAACCATCGCGATAGTCGTATTTTGACTACCACAGACAACATCTCATACACAATACGTGGTGGCAGTTGGATGGAGGCTGCAAAGAGTTGCAAATTGGGAGTGCCACACAATAACAACTCCAACGACAGACAAGCACATATCGGATTTCGAGTCGTAATGGAGTGTTGGTCTCCGCGATAGCAGAAACCACCCAATTGATGAAATATTGCAAAGATGGTTGAATAAAATATTTGGCAAAAAACGAACAAACAGAGATATTTTTGTTATATTTGCAATCAGGAATGACAGATAACAAACAATTTTAACTTAAAAAATTCAATATTATGAAGAAGATTTTT
>JAFVXS010000049.1 GCA_017501025.1 Alistipes sp. | reverse complement strand
GTCGTCCGAATGTCTTTGGTTTGACCAATACGACAATCTATTTTGCGGGTGTGAATGTGGGTCGTGACCATATGACTTTCGTAATTACCGACCTTCAAAATAATATTATTCGTGAGGAGGTTGATAATACATTTGAGCTGTCGGATCGTTCACAGTGTCTCGATAAAATTTGCGATAATATCGAAAACTTTATCAACAACTGCGGTATAGAGAAGTGTCACATACTTGGTGTAGGTGTATGTATCGTGGGTCGTGTCAATACCCAACAGGGTCGTTCCTACAAGTATTTTACCAGTGTAGAGACATCGCTCCGAGAGATTATTGAACAGCGTATCGGTATCAGAGTGCTGGTTGAGAACGATACCCGCTCACGTTGTTATGCCGAGTACACCTACGGTCGCTCGAAGGATGAGAGCAATGTGCTGTATCTCCACCTCGGATTGGGTGTCGCAATCGGTATTGTTGTGAATGGAAAACTCTTCTATGGTAAGAATGGTTTTGCGGGAGAGTTTGGACATATTCCGTTCTTCGATAACGAAAAGATATGTTTCTGCGGCAAGAAGGGGTGCTTGGAGACCGAGGTGTCGGGTATAGCTATCGAGGAGAAGATGAGCCAACTGATAAAGGGCGGTGCAAACTCAATCTTACGCCCTAAATATGAGAACAATGAGGCAATTCATATAAACGATATTATCGCTGCTGCACGCAATGACGATAACCTCTCGATAGAACTTATCGAAGAGGCTGGCGAAAAGATTGGAAAAGCGGTTGCGATACTTATCAATATCTTCAATCCGGAGACAGTTATTGTTGGAGGCAACTTGGCTGCTGCGGGCGACTACATAATGTTGCCACTGAAATCGGCAACAAACAAATATTCGCTCAATCTCGTGTATAAGGATACGAAGTTCCGCCTGTCGAAGATGAGCCCTAATGCTCCTGCGTGGGGTGTGGCAATGCTTATACGCAATCAGATAATCGGTTTGTAATGGCTCCTGTTGAGAGTAAAAACGTAAAATTGCGAAGTGTCGAGTCCTCGGATATCGACACTCTGCTTTTATGGGAGAACGATAGTCGGCTGTGGCAGTATGGCGATGTTCACTACCCTTTCACTCGTGAACAAATCGAAGAGTTCGTCGCCAATCAGCAGATGTTATCTTATGAGTCGGATAGTCAGTTTCGTTTTATGATTGTTGATTCGGATAACAGGGCGATTGGAACGCTCGATTTGTTCGATAACGATGGCACTACGGCAACGGTCGGTATTCTCATATACGAAGAGTCCGACAGACGTTGTGGTTATGCGTTGGAGGCTTTGTCGATTTTGGAGCAGATGTTGCAAAATGGTCGTATGATGATGCTTCGTGCCGAGGTGTCGGTATATAATGATGCGAGTCTTGCACTCTTTCGCAGAGCGGGTTATGCAGAGGTGGATAACGACGGCTATCGTGTGCTGTTTGAATTGGTGCTATCACACCCGTAAAAGTTGTAAGATTGAGCAAATTTTACTAATTTTGTCGAAATTAAAAAATGTAACTCTGAAATGAAACGAATTATTGCACCTTCGATATTGTCTGCCGATTTCGGCAATCTGCAACGTGATATAGAGATGTTGGATCGCTCGGCTGCCGAGTGGGTGCATATCGATGTTATGGATGGCGATTTTGTGCCTAATATTTCGTTTGGTTTTCCGGTGATGAGTGTGGTACGTAAGACAACTCGAAAGGTGTTGGATGTGCATTTGATGATTTCGCATCCCGAACGCTATTTGCGACGTTTTGTCGAGGCAGGTGCCGATTATGTTACATTCCACCACGAGGCAACATCTGCACCTCGTCAGGCGATTGCCGAGATACACTCTGTGGGAGCAAAGGCGGGTGTGAGTGTCAAACCTGCTACGGCAGTAGAGGAGATTTTCGACTATCTTGCCGAATTGGATATGGTGCTGATTATGAGCGTAGAGCCGGGGTTTGGTGGTCAGTCGTTCATTCCCGAATCGCTCGATAAGGTACGTCGCCTTCGTGACGAAATCGACCGCAATGGCTACAACTGCTTGATAGAGATAGATGGTGGTATTTCGGTTAAAAATATCCGTGAGGTTTTTGATGCTGGGGTTGATGTTGTCGTGGCGGGCTCATCGGTCTTTGGTGCTGAAAATCCCGAAGAGGAAATCGTTAAAATGTTGAATGTCTAATGATATCGATAGATAACTTAACCGTTAGTTTTGGCGGTTGGACCCTGTTTGACCAGATTTCGTTTCTGATAAATCCGAAAGACCGTATCGGTTTGGTTGGTCGTAATGGTGCGGGCAAAACCACTATACTCAAACTTATTGCCGGATTGCAACAACCGACATCGGGTGCCGTAACACGTAATGGCGACTGCACTATCGGATATCTGCCGCAACAGATGCAGGTTGCCGATACAACTACCCTGCTTGCCGAGACCGCAAAGGCCTTCGAAGAGGTGTTGGCGTTGGAACGGGAGATTGAAGAGCTGACGCTGCAAATCGGCGAACGTACCGATTACGACTCGACAGAGTATGAGAAGTTGCTGCATCGCCTGAATGATGCTACCGACCGCTATCATATCCTCGGAGGTGATACACGAGATGCCGATATCGAGAAGACTTTGCTCGGTTTGGGTTTTATAAT
>JAFVXS010000048.1 GCA_017501025.1 Alistipes sp. | reverse complement strand
TCCATAATCTGTTCTGCCGTAACCGCACCAATCTTACGATAAGCCTCCTCCAATGTATCGACCTCGCCGTGTACAAGCAGACTACGACCTACGCCGAGCATATAACCCTCGTTAGCTTCGGTCGATATCGCCATTTGCGCAATATATTGACGCTTTGCCATCGCAAGTTGTCGGGCAGTAAGAGCAGTTTGTTGCAATCGTCGAATCTCGGTATCGATAATTTCACGACAATGCATAACGTTTTCGTGTTCGCAACTGAAATATATAACAGCCAAACCACTATCGGAATATGGTGTATAATTTGCCTCGATATTATAAGAGAGACCGTTGCGTTCGCGAACGCTGACATTCAATCGCGAGTTAGCACACGGGCCACCCAACAGATTGATAAGCAGCGAGAATGGCAAACGCTTCTCTTCGGTAATCGCATAGGCTCGATTACCGATGATACAGTGAGCCTGATGCGTATGACGATTTACGGTCTTTGCGAACGGTGCAACAAGTTGTGGCAAGACACGTTGCGTCAAGCGACTCTGTGTCGTATAACACTCCAAATAGCGACGTGCAATAGCCTCAACCCGCATAGGCGATATATTTCCAATCGACGCAAACACCATCTGGCCGGTTGTATAGTTTCGACGCACAAAGTCACACAACGAAGCGGAGGTATGACGCATCAAATCGGACTTGCGACCCAAAATATTATGACCCAACTCCGAGCCATCGAACAGCATATCCTCAAAGGTGTCGTAAATCATATCCATAGGCGAGTCCTTGTAGGTATTTATCTCATCTACAATCACTTCGCGTTCTTTCGACAACTCTTTTTCAGGGAATGTCGAACAGAACACGATATCGCCCAGCAGTTCGACAGCCTTCGCAAAATCGCCACGCAAGGTTGTTGCGTGGATGGTTGTATCCTCTTTGGTTGTAAATGCGTTCAGTTCGCCACCGAGATTCTCCAAACGACAATTTACCTGATAGGCCTTGCGACGTTGTGTCCCCTTAAAGAGCCCGTGTTCGACAAAATGTGCCATTCCGTATTCGTTCGGACGTTCATCGCGACTACCCGCATTTATTATAATAGAACATCTTGCAACTCCGCTACGCACCTGCCTATGGATGCAACGAATACCATTCGCAAGCGTATATGTATAAAATTCAGCCATTACTCCTTTTGCTGTTTCATATGTTGTTTAAGGAAGTGTCCCGTGTGGCTATGCTCACATTGGGCAAGTTCTTGCGGCGTTCCCTCAAAAATCAATTGTCCTCCCGCATCGCCCGCATCGGGTCCAAGATCGATAACATAATCGGCACACTTGATAACCTCCATATTATGCTCGACAATGATAACCGTATGACCTTTATCGACCAATGCGTTAAATGCCTGCAACAAGCGTTTAATATCGTGAAAATGCAATCCTGTTGTCGGCTCATCAAATATAAAGAGCGTACTGCCGCTACTACTCTCCTTACCCAAGAATGTAGCAAGCTTCACTCGCTGGCTCTCGCCACCCGACAGAGTCGAAGAGGCCTGACCGAGTTTTACATATCCTAAACCAACCGCTTGCAAAGGTTTCAATCGCTCGACAATACGACGACAAGTTGTATTTGCGGTATCTTCGCCAAAGAAATCGACAGCCTCGTCAATACTCAAATTCAGCACATCACAGATATCGCGACCACGATACTTAACATCGAGTATCTCCTCCTTAAAACGTCTGCCACCACACGCATCGCAGGTCAATTCAACATCCGCCATAAACTGCATAGCGACCTTAATTACACCCTCGCCCTGACACTCCTCACAACGTCCGCCGGCAATATTGAACGAGAAGTTGCTCGGTGCTATACCGCTGCGTTTTGCGTATGGTTGTTCTGAAAATAGGCGACGAATTTCGTCATAAGCCTTAACATAGGTCACCGGATTAGAGCGAGAAGATTTGCCGATAGGATTTTGATCGACCAACTCCACTCCGCGTATCATCTGTATATCGCCCGACAAGCCATCGCAATCGCCGCAACGTTCGCCTACATCGACCACAGCACGTCGCAATAGCGGATATAACACGCCCCTGACAAGCGACGACTTACCGGAGCCACTGACTCCCGTAACGCAGGTTATTGCTCCCAACGGGAAACGCACCGTAATATTTTGCAGGTTATGCAATCTTGCACCATTGACTATGACGCTGTTTCGCCACTCTCGGGCAACTTCGGGCATCTCAATCTGTCGCTTTCCCGTAAGATATTCAGCCGTAAGACTACCCTTCGCACCCTGCAATGCCGAATAGTTGCCCGCAAAGACAACCTCTCCGCCATTAACTCCTGCACGAGGTCCGATATCGACAATATAATCGGCAGCACGAATAATCTCCTCTTCGTGCTCCACGACGATTACCGTATTGCCCAAATCTCGCAACTGTTTCAATACCGCTATCAATCGATGCGTATCTCGTGGATGCAAACCAATGCTCGGCTCATCCAATATATAGAGCGAACCCGTAAGATTGCTACCTAACGATGTTGCCAAATTTATTCGCTGACTCTCGCCACCAGACAGAGTCGATGACAATCGGTCGAGGGTAAGATATCCAAGTCCCACATCACTCAAATAGTGCAGACGAGCCCTAATCTCTGTCAAGATACGCTGTGCGGTTTGCAAGTCGTGCTCATCGAGGTCGATATTGTCGAAAAACTCAATCAACGAATCGACATTCATCGCAACCAAATCGGCTATGGTACGCCCTGCAACCTTCACATACAGAGCCTCACGTCGCAGACGGCTACCATTACAAGCCTCACAAACGGTCTTTCCCGTATAGCGAGCCTTTAACACCCTGAATTGTATCTTGCGACGCTCCGAATCGAGATATTGAAAAAATGTATTGAGTCCGTCGAAATATTCGTTACCACGCCACAGCAAACGTCGTTGTTCCTCACTCAATTTGTAATATGGCTCGTGAATCGGAAAATCGAACTTATAGGCATTACGCACCAAGCGGTCACGAAATGCCCTCATCGTATCGCCTCGCCAACAAGCAATGGCATTATCGTAAATACTCTTTGACTTATCGGGTACAACCAAATCCTCGTCAATGCCTACAACCTTGCCATAGCCCTCGCATACGGGGCAGGCTCCCAGAGGATTGTTAAAGCCGAAGAGGTGTTCCGTAGGTGGCTCAAAATCGATTCCGTCGGCACTAAATTGTGACGAGAAGTTACGCAACTCGCCCTTTGCGATAATTGTGCAAGTGTGTGTTCCGTAGCCAAAAGCCCG
>JAFVXS010000007.1 GCA_017501025.1 Alistipes sp. | reverse complement strand
GAAAAGTTGTTGATTGCCGAAGATGCAAAGACCATTATATATCACGGCGACTATACGGAACTTGCCGAGTCGATACGCCAACGATATGCTGACCGAGAGTTGATTGATGCCCGAGGTTGTGAAATCGAAGAGCAACGAGATATGGCATCGCAGCGTAATGCAGCCTGTACGGTGGCATTTTTCCGTGCAATGGGCTATGAAGAGCCCGATTTGAGTCGCTTGCAGCAGGTGAGTATGCGGTTGGAGTTGAAGGAGGGTATTGCCAACTCGTTGATTATAGATGATAGTTATAACTCCGACATAAACTCGTTGTCGATAGCACTCGACTATGCTCGTTCGTTGTGCGGAGAGCGTCGTCTGGTGTTGATTCTATCGGATATTTTGCAGAGTGGTTTCGACGAAGATGAACTCTATAACAGAGTGGCGACATTGGTACGTGGTGCGGGTGTCGATATGTTTGTCGGTGTGGGCGAACATCTGTTGTCGCATCGCCATAAGTTTGCAGCAGGGTCGCAATTCTATGCCAATACCGATATGTTGCTGTCGCAGGTTGATATGTTGAATATTACCGATTCGGTAGTACTTATCAAGGGCAATCGTATGGCTATGGTCGAGCGAATATCGCACCGTTTGGAACGTCGTAGTCATACGACTGTATTGGAGGTTAATTTGCAGGCTATGGCTCGCAATATCAACTACTTCCGTTCGTTTATGGCACCTAAAACCCGATTGATTGCTATGGTTAAAGCGGCAAGTTATGGTGCTGGCGATGTCGAGGTGGCACAGATGCTTCAAAAGCAGGGGGTGGCATATCTTGCTGTTGCCTTCACGGATGAGGGTGTTACGTTACGTCGGAAGGGTATTACAATGCCAATTTTGGTACTCAATGCCGACGATGCAAGCTTCTATGCGATGATTGATGCGGCATTGGAGCCTGAAATATATTCACTTCGCTCGTTGCGTACATTCGTAGATGTTGCTCGTCGTCACGGTGTCAGTCACTATCCTATACACCTGAAACTCGATACGGGAATGCACCGTTTAGGCTTTGAACAGGATGATATCGAGGAGTTGCTCGCTACACTTGATGCAGCGGAGGATGTGGTAAAGGTTGCTTCGTTGTTTACGCATTTGGCAACCTCCGATATGACCGATAGCGACGACTTCACACTGCAACAGATTGCGACGTTTGAGCAGTTGAGCAGTTGTATCACAAAGCATCTTCCATATCGTGTTATGCGTCACGCAGCAGCTTCGGCAGCAATCGTTCGTTTTCCGCAAGCTCATTACGATGCTTGTCGATTGGGATTGGGACTCTATGGCTTCGGGTTTGAACACAATCCGGCTCTCGAAATGGTCTCGACTCTGCGTAGCCGTATAGTTCAAATTCGAAGAGTCGCGGCAACCGATACGATTGGCTATGGCCGTGCAGGGCAATTATCGCGTGATAGTGTGATTGCAACGGTGCCTATCGGTTATGCAGATGGTCTTAATCGTCTTCTGGGTGAGGGTCGTTGGTCGATGCTTGTGAATGGTAAGGCCGCTCCGATTGTGGGGCGAATCTGTATGGATAGCTGTATGATCGACATTACGGATATCGACGGCGTCAGCGAGGGCGACGAGGTTGTTGTATTCTCGCCAATTGAGGGAAACACACCCGAGGATATGGCACGGTGCCTGGGTACAATACCGTACGAGATACTCACGTCGGTTGATAAGCGTGTAAAACGAATCTATGTAAACGAATAGTTGTTATGGCTGCGACACTATACTTGATACCTACTCCGATTAGCGATAACTCTGCAATCGATGCGGTTTTGCCACCAAATAATATGGAGGTAATCAACTCGCTCGACTACTTTATCGTTGAGAATATCCGTTCGGCACGTCGTTTTCTGTCGAAGGTCGGATATAGTCGTCGTATTGATGATGCCGAGTTTGTCGAACTAAATGAGCATACCACAAACATAGGCGATGTTGCCAAGATGGTAGCACCAATCATTGCGGGACGCAGTGCAGGCGTAATCTCCGAGGCTGGTGTACCTGCTGTTGCCGACCCTGGTCAGGCGGTGGTTGCTTTGTGCCACTCGCACAATATCCGTATAGTGCCGCTTGTCGGGCCATCGTCGATTTTGATGGCTGTTATGGCGTCGGGTTTGAGCGGTCAGTCGTTCGCTTTCAATGGCTATTTGCCGGTAAAAGAGCCGGATTGCGGTAGAGCTATAAAACGTTTGGAGAGCCGTGCAATTAGCGAACATCAATCGCAGGTAATGATTGAGGCACCATATCGCAATATTCGTCTTGCGGAGGCTATTTTAAGACATTGCCAACCCGAAACCCGCCTTGCGATAGCGTGTGATATATCGTCGCCTGCCGAGTATATTAAGATGCAGAGCATTGCAGAGTGGCGACGTGTGCAGTTGCCCGATATACAGAAACGCCCGACAATATTTATTATCGGACGTCTCTAATCTCTATTTTTGCCACTTGTTGGTAAATCTTCGCAATCGACGTATCACAAATCCGGGAAGAATCAGACATATCGGGATAAATAGTCGGCACCACCAATCGGGTACGGTGCATCGAGTGCCACGCCACAATGCATTCAAACCTCGTTTGGCACAGAATTTAGGAGTCGATAGGGCGTGAAGTTTAAGACCGATTTTCTGCCAACGTGGCGATAGACCATACAAATCTGTGGCGATACCTGCGGGACAAACAGCCGTAACTTTTACACCCAACTCCTTGACCTCCTTTGAGAAGGCAACCGAAAAACTCTTCAAATAGGATTTGCTGGCACTATATAGCGACAAACCGGGGAACGGCATCCAAATCGAGAACGAAGACATATTGAGGATATGACCTCCACCACGCTCTGCCATATCTTTGGCAAAGAGTTTACAGAGTATCGAGTTGGTCACGTCGTGTAGCAATATTGTCTGCTTTATGCGGTCAATAGGGGTGTTGAGTATATCGCAGAACGAGAACATACCCGCATTGTTAATCAATACATCGATTTTGAAGCCGCTCTCGTTGCACCAATCAAATAACTCTTCGGCGGCATCTATCTTCGCAAGGTCTTGAACGTGTATTGTGACCTTTGCATCGTACTGCTGCGAGATACGTTCCGACACCTGCTGCAACTGCTCTTCGCTACGGCTTACCAATACTAGATTGTAACCCAATGCAGCAAGCTGCTCGGCATAGCATAGGCCGATACCCATCGATGCACCTGTGACAAGTGCTGTTTTTGTCCCCTTCTCTACCTCTCCGCGTCGCATACTACTTTATTTTACGCAATTCTCTCCACAATCTTTCAGGAATATGCTCCTTGCAGTTGTGGCAACACATCATCTTGTCCGAGTACATTCGTGCAATACAGTAGTCGCGATGGTCGCAGCCGCCTCGTGTTGCGATATCGCCCTCACGCAGTTTATTGACAAAGTCGGGATCGTTAATCAGCACACGTGCCATCCGCAACATCTCGAAACCCTCGTCCAAAACACGCTCGATACCTTCGCGTGATACCAAACCTCCCACATATACCAATGGACCTTTGAGTGCTTGGCGGAACTTCTTTGCATTTTCGAGGAAGAAGCACTCCTCGAAGTCGTAATCCTTAATCATCCATTGACCGAAGAGCGACACTACAATCTTTTGCAGCCATTCGTTCCAGCCCATATAGTAACCCATTGTTTTTGTAGGGATTCGACCACGCATTACTGCCATAGGCGAACGCGATACAAAGCCCGATGAGAGGACAATTCCGTGAACTCCGAACTTCTCTATCTCTTTTGCGATTTCGATACTTTCGGGTACCTGAATACCACTCTTGAAGCCATCCTCCATATTGTGCTTGACCAATACCGCCATATTGCACTTTGCGGCAGCCTCCATTACCTCCGTAAGACACATCTTCATAAATCGCATACGATTCTCCAACGAGCCGCCAAACTCGTCGCGTCGGCGATTGGTCCAAGGCGATAGAAATTGCGATATCAGATAGCCGTGACCTGCGTGAACCTCTACGCTGTCGAAACCTGCTTCGTGTGCAGTATGTACAGCCTGACCAAAGTCCTTTGCAAATTGAGTAAGTTCCGAAGGTCTCAATCGACGATGAAACGTCGGGGAGTATAGATTAAAACCGTTCGATGCCGATACCGGAAAACTGCCTGCTGTGGACCAATGTGTCATATTTCCGCAGTGACCAATCTGTACGCCTACGGCAGCACCCTCGTTGTGAACAGCATCGGTAATATCTTTCAGTGCAGGTACAATCTCATCACGGAGCCATAGTTGCGAATTGAACGAAATACCACTACGATTTACCGAAGCATAGGCGAGAGTAGTCATTCCGACACCGCCTCGTGCGACGTTGACGTGATAATCTTTCAAATCCTGCGTAGGACCAAAATCTTTACCCATAGACTCAAACGCAGCCGAACGAATAGTTCTGTTGCGAAGTGTTACGGGACCCATTTTGTAGGGAGTAAAGAGCTTTGATTGGCTCAAATCCTTTTTATTCTCCATCTGTTATAGGTTTGAATGTTATATGCAAAATTAGTAGATAAACGGTAAGATACGTTTGCGGTTAAGTTGTGTAAATTCGTCGCCAAATTCACGCTCGTAGCGTTTGTAAAGCGAGTTTGCTCGTGGTGCCAGGTTTGCAAATGTCCAAAGTGCAAACACTGCACCCGACCACGACCACGAAGCGATAGCAAAACCAACCCACTCGGTAAACTCCCCAAAGTAGTTCGCCGACGAAACATAGCGGAACATACCACCCATAGGGATATAGTGTCGAGTATCGCCCTCTTTACGCAGGTGTCGGATAATATAGTCCGATTGCAGATTGATAAACAGACCTGCCAAGAAGACCAATGTTCCGATATATATGTATGGTTTGCTGAACCAGTCGTCGTAATAGTTCTGTTGCGGTGCGAGGTAGAATATCCAACCGCCCTGCATCATAGCATTGAGCGTATTGAATGTTGCACCCATCAATACGATTCCCAAAGGCATCTTCGACTTACCACGCAACAACATCGGGAAGATAAACGAACGCTGGAAGTAGTGTGTCTGAAATATCAGAAACAGCACCAGAGGAGCAGCCTCGAAACGTACATCCGAAAACCACCAAAGTAGAGACATTGCGATAAATACGGGCGATTCCATCAATACCCAACCGATTTTATTCGGAATAGGGCGACCGTATTTTGGGTTGAATAGGTAGCCGTAGCCCGCCTCGACAAAAAATAGGGCAACAAAGACAACAACTGCTATT
>JAFVXS010000047.1 GCA_017501025.1 Alistipes sp. | reverse complement strand
TTATATCGCTTTGTATAGCGTGACGATGCAGCAACCTCCCACGAGCCGAGGGTATAGAAACCACCCGTAACAGCGAGGTCGATATGTTGATTAAGGATGAAGTAGTAACCCAAACCTCGGAGGAAGAAACCTCTTGCACCATCCTCACCGAATGTTGGCATCAGAAGTCCCGATTTAGGACCCATATTCATAGGGAAGAAACCTTCGGGAATACCGAGGAAGTAGATAGGCACATCCTCCATTACCAAATATGCAGGACCTGTAATGACCTTTTTACCCGGAATAACCTTCGCCTTTGTCATTGCAAGATAGAAGTGTGGGTTGTCGGTCTGTTCGCAGGTAGTGTATTTACCGCCCTTCATATTGATAGTATTGTCCGGCATCTTCTTGATACGACCGCCGACCAACCAACCATCGCCCTGTTGTGTTGCTACACCCTGAATGATAGCCTTCTCGGAGTCAAAGTTGTAGGTGATTGTATCCATCGTGTAGGACGAGCCACTATCGTTGAATACAGGCTGCGTGCGTGATGGCAGACCCTCGGCAGTGGTATCAGCCTTACCGTATGCGTAAATCTCCTTCTTGTTCATATCGATACGCATAAAGTCGGCTTGCAGGGACTTCTCTTCGTATTTTACATCGCCCTGATTGTAGATATAGACCTGTTTGTTCAGTACATCATAGCAGAGCGAGTCGGTGTTTTTACCATCGACAATCTGGTCGAGACCGCCGCCACCCTTTTTCTTCTTTGTTTTGGTGGTGTCGCGTTTTACGACAATAGAGTCATTCTCCGGAATACGTTTCAGTGAGTCCGATGCTATCGAATCGACCTCCGAGAGCATTGCTGTCGATTGCTTTGCAGGGGATAGGGAGTCACTTTTTGTCGCCTCTTTCTCCTCTTTTTGTCTCTTCGCCTCTGCCAAACGGCGACGTCGCTCGATGCGTTGCGAATCCATAGCAGCAGCTCTTCGACGCAGGTTTTGACGTTTAATAGCGGTGTCGGATTGTCGCGTAGCAGAGTCCCCGATTGTTGTAATTGTACGCCCAACCTGTTCCTCTACAATCCGTTTTGGATGCGAGATTCCGAACAGTGACTGTATCATTATCACCGTAATCAGTGCTACAAGCAGATATTTTAGTCTAAACTTCTTCAAAAATTCAAAAAAAATCAATATCTTTGCCGACAAGTCGGCAAAAACGCAAAAATGTGCCTTGCGTGCATATACATATGCGTTTTTTCGGCGCGTAAAGATAGTGAAAAAACTACATATATCAAATTTTAGGGCAATTTACTATGCGTAAAACTCTCTTTTTCGTCTGTTTGCTGTCGCTTATCGTTGCAGTTACAAACGTTGCGAGCGGCGAAAATGTTGCACAAGGTGTCAAGACCATTATCATAGATGCCGGACACGGAGGTATGTATCCGGGTGCCCGCTATGGTAATGTATGCGAAAAGGATATCAATCTCAAAGTTGCCAAACGTCTGGGGGCGATGATTACAAAGGGTTGTCCCGGTGTGAAGGTTATCTATACGCGTACCGTCGAAAAACACTTCTCGACAGTGTTGCGTACCGATTTGCAGCAGCGTGCCGATATCGCCAACAATGCCGATGGCGACCTCTTTATATCGATTCACGCCAACGCAGCTCGCAATACCTCGATACGTGGTGTCGAGACACTGATTATGGGAGAGAGCAATCTCGAAAAGAGTGTAAACGATGCAATTCTCTTCGCCAACAATAAGGAGGAGTTTCTTGATATGTCGGATGAAAAGACCGCAGCCATTGTTCGCGCGCATATTCAAAATATGCAGTTCACTTATGGCGAATATAGCGAGATGATGGCACGCCTTATCCAAAAGCACTACGTTCAGTTGGGACGCAGCGATCGCGGAGTTCGCAAACAGCCACTTCGAGTACTATATGCTACCGATATGCCGAGTGTGCTGACCGAAATAGGTTTTATGTCGAATCCTACCGAATTGAGGTATATTACATCCGAGAAGGGACAAACCGAGATTGCCAATGCAATTTATAAAGCCGTGAAGGAGTATATCGCCTTTGTCAATAAGACAACTTTGGTTGAGGAGACTGCCGTAACAACTACGCCGAACGAGTCGGT
>JAFVXS010000006.1 GCA_017501025.1 Alistipes sp. | reverse complement strand
CGATATTGTTTTTAGCAAGTGCAAAGATACAAAATATTAGTAAATTTCATACCAAATAGTCCAAATGTTTCTATTCGATGTAAAAAAGTGGATAATTTGATCGCTCAAATAGGTCGAAAAACTTTGTTTTTCGGAATAATATATATATCTTTACACAATATTTGGTCGCCAATAATCGGCACCGAAATATTTGAGCGTAATTTTAAGATACCCGAATAGACAAAATGGGAAAGAGAAGTGTTGTTCGTCTTGCTAATTGTGCCATCTACCACTCGGAAGACCCTATGGTCGAACTGACCGCAAAGTCGTGTGCGAAATTGGGCGAGATGGTACTCGAAAATGTCAATTTGGAGGTAAGCGAAGGCGAGTTCGTATATCTTATCGGACGAGTCGGAAGTGGCAAATCTTCGCTATTAAAGACCCTCTACGGCGAGTTGCCGCTGGTCGATGGCGAAGGCGAAGTCGCAGGCTTCAACCTACGCAAATTGCGTCGTAGCCAAATTCCATATCTTCGTCGAAATGTAGGAATCGTTTTTCAGGAGTTGCAACTCCTATCGGATCGCGATGTGGAGGATAACCTCTCGTTTGTCCTGCGAGCAACCGGTTGGAAGGATAAAGGCGAAATCGGCAACCGTGTCGATGAGGTGCTGTCGCAGGTGGGACTCGAAAACAAGCACCACAAAATGCCATTCGAGTTATCAGGCGGAGAGCGTCAGCGATTGGTTATTGCAAGAGCCCTGCTTAACTCGCCACAAATAGTGCTTGCCGACGAGCCTACGGGCAACCTCGACCCCGTAACTGCCGAGAGCATTGTTCAGCTATTTCATAGCATTGCGGCAAGCGGAACAGCGATTATTATGTCCACGCACAACACCACTTTTATCGAAAATTACCCGTCGCGAACAATGCTATTTTCGCAGGGTAGCATAAAAGAGATTGATATAAATGAACTTTTAGGTACTAAATCTTCGATTTAGTGTTGGAGGTTTCGAAAAAAAATATTATTTTTGTCCGTTTTAAGAACAGTTTGAATTGACTACTATATGAGCACCGAACAAGAAATCCTGAAAAAAGGCCAGGAAGAGGAGTATTCCGCATCGAATATTCAAGTGTTGGAGGGTTTGGAGGCCGTTCGCAAACGTCCTGCAATGTATATTGGCGACATAGGCGAAAAGGGTCTGCACCACCTTGTTTATGAGGTTGTCGATAACTCTATTGACGAAGCGTTGGCAGGTCATTGCGACGACATCTACGTAACAATTAATGAGGATAACTCCATATCGGTAAAAGATAATGGTCGTGGTATCCCTACCGACTTCCACGAAAAAGAGGACAAGTCGGCATTGGAGGTTGTACTGACCGTACTTCACGCCGGCGGTAAATTCGACAAAGGCAGTTATAAAGTGTCGGGTGATTTGCACGGTGTCGGTGTATCGTGTGTAAATGCCCTTTCGACCCTGCTCATTGCCGAGATTCACCGCGGAGGCAAAATATACAAGCAGACTTACAGCAAGGGTGTACCAACTTCACAGGTTGAGATTCTTGGCGATTGCACCGACCGAGGAACCACAATCACATTTAAGCCCGATGCAGAAATCTTTACGATTACAACCGAGTACAAATACGATATTTTGGCAAACCGTCTGCGTGAGTTGGCATTTCTCAACAAGGGTATCCGCCTGACATTGAGCGACTATCGCCACAAAAACGAGCAGGGAGAGCCAAAGAGCGAGACATTCTACTCACAGGATGGTTTGAAAGAGTTTGTCAAGTATCTCGACGCAACACGTGGCGAGCCAATCATCGAGTCTATTATTTATCTCGATGCAGAACGCAACGGTGTGCCTGTTGAGGTTGCTATGCAGTACAACAACTCATTCTCGGAGAATGTTCACTCCTATGTAAATAATATCAATACAATAGAGGGTGGTACTCACCTCACCGGATTCCGCCGAGCTTTGACACGTACGCTGAAAAAGTATGCTGACGAGTCGGGAATGTTGGCGAAACTCAAATTTGAAATTCAAGGTGACGATTTCCGCGAGGGTTTGACTGCCGTAGTATCGGTTAAGGTTGCCGAGCCTCAATTCGAGGGACAGACAAAGACCAAATTGGGTAACGACGAGGTTGCTGCCGCTGTCGATCAGGCAATGTCGGCAGCTCTGACAAACTATTTGGAGGAGAATCCGAAGGATGCCCGTGCAATTGTACAGAAGGTTATCCTCGCAGCAACTGCCCGCCACGCTGCTCGTGCTGCTCGTGAGAGTGTACAGCGTAAGACTCCGCTTTCGGGCGCAGGTCTGCCGGGTAAGTTGTCGGACTGTTCGTCACGCGACCGCTCGATTGCCGAAATCTTCTTCGTCGAGGGAGACTCGGCAGGTGGTACAGCAAAGCAGGGTCGTGACCGTAACTTCCAGGCCATTATGCCATTGCGTGGTAAGATTCTTAACGTAGAGAAGGCTTTGGAGCACCGTATGTGGGACAACGAAGAGATTAAGAATATGTTTATCGCCCTTGGTGTTAAGATTGGCACCGAGGAGGATAGCAAAGCCCTCAACCTCGAAGGCCTGCGTTACGATAAGATTATCATTATGACCGATGCCGACGTCGATGGTGCCCATATCGCAACACTTATGCTGACTTTCTTCTTCCGCAAGATGAAGGAGCTTATCGAGAATGGCCATATCTATATTGCAACCCCACCATTGTATTTGGTTAAGAAGGGTAACCGCGAGCGTTATTGCTGGACTGAGCAAGAGCGCGATGCCATTACTGAGGAGTTGGGTGTAAAGGGTGTTCATATCCAGCGTTACAAAGGTTTGGGAGAGATGAACGCTCAGCAGCTGTGGGATACCACAATGAATCCAGAGACTCGTATTCTGCGTCAAGTTACAATCGAGAATGCAGCGGAGGCTGATCGAATCTTCTCGATGCTAATGGGTGACGATGTGCCACCTCGTCGTGAGTTTATTGAGAAGAATGCTCACTATGCAAATATCGATGCATAAACGGAGCTGATTATAATGCAAACCGGCCACCTTTTCGGGATGGCCGGTTTTATTTTTTTGTTGAATTAAAGCGATTCTACAATCCAGTAATCTTTTTAATCTCGCTCAACTTGTTGAGTGCTTCAAGTGGAGTGAGCGAGTTGATATCGATGCCTTTTATCTGATCACGAATCTGCACTAAAACAGGATCTTCCAATTGGAACATCGAAAGTTGCATATTGCCCTGCTGTGCCACATCGGCAACCTGCTTGGCTGACGGTTGTCGTTTGCGAGATCGGGTTTGATGGGTGGGTGTTCCAGCTGAAACATCGTTATTGCCATATACAGTTTCAAGATTCGACAATATCTCTGTAGCGCGAGTGACTATGCTCTGTGGCATACCGGCCATACGGGCAACGTGAATACCGAACGAATGTTCCGTGCCGCCACGTGATAATTTACGAAGGAAGACAATTGTGTTGTCCACCTCACGAACTGCAACGTGATAGTTCTTAACACGGTCGAAAAGTTGTTCCATCTCATTGAGTTCGTGGTAGTGTGTGGCAAATAGCGTCTTGGCGTGGCCAGATGGATGGTTGTGGATATACTCCACCATAGCCCACGCAATCGAAATGCCATCGTAGGTGCTTGTACCTCGGCCAATCTCATCGAGTAGAATAAGGCTGCGGTCGGAAATGTTATTGAGAATACTTGCTGACTCCAGCATCTCAACCATAAATGTAGACTCGCCTTGTGAAATATTGTCGGATGCTCCCACTCGAGTAAAGATCTTGTCGACAACACCGATATGAGCCGATGATGCAGGAACAAACGAACCCATTTGTGCAATAAGGATTATTAATGCCGTTTGGCGAAGCAGAGCCGATTTACCAGCCATATTAGGTCCTGTGATCATCATGATCTGCTGGTCGCTATCGTTGAGCAGTACATCGTTGGGAATATACTCCTCGCCAACTGGTAGCAAACGCTCTATAACAGGGTGACGGCCAGCACGGATATCGATCACTTTCCCTTCGTCAAGTTTTGGACGAACGTAGCGACACTCGGCAGCCATACGTGCAAATGACTGCAAACAATCGATGCGAGCAATTGTGGCTGCATCCTTCAGAATGCTCTTTAAATGACCTGCCACAAATTGTACTAACTCCTGATATATCTCCTGCTCAATGGCAAGTATACGGTCTTGTGCACCGAGAATCTTCTCTTCGTACTCTTTTAGTTCCTCGGTAATATATCGCTCTGCGCTTGTGAGAGTCTGCTTACGTACCCAACTCTCTGGGACTTTATCTTTGTGTGTATTGCGTACTTCGATATAATAGCCAAAGACATTGTTGTAGCTGATTTTAAGCGAGGGGATACCTGTAGCCTCACTCTCGCGCTGAATAATCTGTTGCAAGACATCCTTTCCTCTGGTCGCAATGCGGCGCAGGTCATCCAACTCCGTAGACACACCATCGGCAATAACACCACCTTTCTGGATTTGGTTATTTGCGGGGTCAGGATAAATATCGTGAGCAAGGCGTTGCTGGACATTTGAAAGAGTATCGATCTGAGCAGCTATATCGTGCAGACATCCTTTGTCGGTCGACTCCAAAAGAGCTTTCAGGGTCTCAACGGCCGATAGAGAGTTTTTCAACTGAACCAACTCTCGTGGCAATACACGACCAGCGGCAATGCGAGACGATATACGTTCCAAATCACCAACAGCCGAAATCTGTTCTCGCAGAGCTGCGGCGATATCGCTATCTGTAGTCAGGCACTCGACAATATCCAGTCGGCGATTGATACGCTCGACGCCGATAAGAGGCATTGCAATCCAACGTTTTAACAATCGACCACCCATAGAGGTAAGCGTACGGTCAATCACATCGGCAAAGCCCGTCTTCTGCTGGGCAGAGTTTGACGAGAATAGTTCAAGGTTGCGGATAGTAAACTTATCGACCCATACATATTCATTTTGGTCGATTCGTGAAATATTCTTAATATGCGATATTTCTCGATGTTCAGTAAATTCCAAGTAATAAAGAATGGCACCAGCAGCCGAGATTCCGTTTTTAAGTCCCTCTACACCAAATCCTTTGAGTGATTTTGTTCCGAATTGCTGACATAGTTTATCGTAATTGAGATCTGATGAAAATACCCAATCATCCAAACGGTATGTGTAGTGGCGATTACCGAATGATGATTCGAAACGCTGCTCACATCCGCGTTGGTATAGCACCTCCTTGGGTGAGAGATTCGACATCAGTTTATCAATGTAGCGGTCATCGCCTTCGGCCATATAAAACTCTCCGGTAGAGATATCAAGAAAAGCGACACCTGTTGAACGAGAGCCGAAATAAATCGATGCAAGGAAAGAATTCTCTTTATTGGGAAGAATATTGTCGCCCAACACCACACCGGGAGTAACCAACTCGATTACACCTCGCTTTACCAAACCCTTTACAGTCTTGGGATCTTCCAACTGCTCGCATATAGCTACACGCTCACCCGCTCTTACCAATTTGGGCAAATAAGCATCGACTGCATGGTATGGGAAACCTGCCAACTCGACCGATGAAGCTGCTCCATTAGCTCGTTTGGTAAGGGTAATTCCCAAAATAGAACTCGCTTTGATGGCATCTTCTCCGAATGTCTCGTAAAAGTCACCCACACGGAATAAAAGTATTGCATCGGGATGGACAGCCTTGATCTGATAATATTGTTTCATCAAGGGCGTCTCAACATATTTTTTCTCTGTCGCCATTTCTTACTTACTTTTGAGCAAAGATACCTAATTTTGAGGAACTATTCAAAGAATCGCTCATCAAAATTAACAAGGTATACCCTCTCGGTGGCACGAGTAATGGCTGTGTAGAGCCATCGCAACATATCGCGTCTCATTGGCTCGTCTCCAAACAAACATCGATCGACAAAGACTGCACTCCACTGACCACCCTGAGCCTTGTGGCATGTGATGGCATATGAGAATTTTACCTGAACAGCATTGTAGTGAGGATTCTCGCGAATCTCCTTCAGGCGTTTGAGTTTGCTTTTAATGTCGAGATAATCTTTCTCAACCTCATCGAATAGGCGTCGACTTTCATCGCGAGTGAGTGAAGGTGACTCAGAAGTGATTGTGTCGAGTAAAACTTTACATTCAATCTCGGTGTCGTTATAGTCGGGGAATTGCAATACTGCATCAGCAAAATGGAAACCATAAAAATCCTCAAAACGACGAATCTTTTTCAAACGAGCCACATCGCCATTAGCCATAAAACTCATGGGACAATTTTCGATTCGCTCAGTATAGTGGTAATTGTTCTTGACAACCATCAGCATGTCGCCACTCTCAATAGCCTCCTCGGCGGAAAGATTATATCGGCGGATACCTTCATTATATTTATTGGCTCGTTTGTTGGACCGCGTGACGACAATCACTTCGTCGCGGCCATATCGATCGTAACAATCTTGCAATGTTTCCAATAAATCGAGCCCGCCAATTGATTTAAAGTCGGGGTACTGCATATCGAATTGAGGTATCTCGTATAATCCATTTTCGAGCATACATCGCAGCATTGTCGCATTGAAGAGTATGCCCGACTCAGCACTCTGGCGAACCACGTCGTCCATCGATGCGTATACCACATCGCCATACGACTGCATTACCGACTCATCGAGCGCAGGACTGTAATCGGTTCCGACGGGAGGAAGCTGTGCATTGTCGCCAACCAATATCAAACGACACTCTTTGCCGCTACGCACATATTTAATCAAATCTTCCAACAGCGAGCCACTACCGAAAATCTGCCCTTCGTTTGTTGTGTCGGAGAGCATTGATGCCTCGTCGACTACAAACACAGCTCCTTTCTCCTTGTTAATATTGAGTGAGAACTTGGATTCATAGTCGGCATTGGTCTTTTCACGATAGATTTTTTTATGAATAGTGAAGGCCTCACGATTGGAATATTGTGACAAAACTTTCGCAGCTCGCCCTGTTGGAGCGAGCAAAACAGACTTGATTCCGACCTCGGCTAACACCTCGACCAAAGCCGAGATTAAAGTGGTCTTTCCGGTGCCTGCATAGCCGTT
>JAFVXS010000046.1 GCA_017501025.1 Alistipes sp. | reverse complement strand
CGGGCACTCATATCGGGGTTACATTCGCCTTAGGCGTGGTGACGCTGGTATGGCAGGGCGATAATGATGCTCTCGTAGATATATTGGTCGAGTACGATGTTGTCGCCCTTTGCTACCCACATCTGCTCGCCGTCGTACTCGCCAGACTCCTCGCCGATATGAACGATGAGTGAGCTTTCGTACTCTACTTCGATTTCGCAATCTTCCAAACAACGGTCACAAGCAACCACTACCGTACCTGTGATGCGTACATCGACATCTACGGTTGAGCCTGTACGATTTGCCTCGACAAAGGCTTTGCACTTCACACCCTTAACCTCTTCGGATTCCCGCTCGGTAAAGAGAGCATCATCCACATCAAATTCGCACGAATATGGAGTGTATTCGAGTGACTGATAGTCAATTGCGTATCTCTCTTGGTCTGTGTAGTGCATAATTAGTCTGCAAATGTAGTACAAAAATGGAAATTGTGCAAAGTTTTCGGCTTAAAGTTGTTATATTTGCGAAAAATAATTGGACAAAAATGGAGTTTGAAGATAAAAATATTGCTTTTGAAGGCTATAAGGTTGAACTGTACACAGCTTCGGAGGAGCATTGGCGATACAATATCGGCTTATCGATAAGTCGGAGGGATGAGTTGGACGAACAGATAGGCTTTGTATCGCACTTTGACAGGGTTGCAGCAACGGTTGCAAATCTTGCGGAGCGTCCGATTGAGGTGGATGATGTACGCCATATAGAGTTATCTGCCGATGACTGTCCTACAATCGTAGTAGCGGTTTATGTTATAGCTCATACAATGTCAAAAGTTCGTCGTTTGCTGCCACAGGATAAGGCTTTTGCAATGCGGGTTACGGTGTCACACAATGGGGTGGTACTGTATAATGAGCCTCTGATGGTCGATTTGTGGGGCGGTGCCAATGCAATAATTCGGGTGGACGGCAAACGATAGCACTCATTTGTTAAAACAGAAAAACGGCAGACCTTGCTATCAATCGGGTCTGCCGTTTGTTTTTGGTTTTTAGATATTGCTACGAAGGTAGCTCAACCGTTGCTTTCTGATAGGAGTAACCCAACTCGTACAGAGCAATTGCCACACCAATCGTAAACATCACCTTCGCACAGCGGGCAAATGCGTGAAAAGCTCTAACGGTTTGCGGCTCAATATTTTCGTGACGTATCGCATCGATGGCGGTTTGTGCAGCCGAACGCAGGGCGTCGCTAATCGTGTCGATTTGCTCTTTGCGAAATCCGCTGTCCAACATCAGATACTCGACATACTCATCCAACTCGTCAAAACCTCGTGCATCACGCAGTACAAAATATGGTTTTGCATCGGCTGCATCCTCCAATATCTGCCTATCCCAGCGGATGGCACAACCTATACCGACATAAGCAGCCCAAGCGGTCGCTGCAAGCGGATATTTTGCAATTTCGGGCATAGCGTCTGCTACATACTCGGCACGGCACTGACGCCATACCTCGTCCAATTCGTCGATAGTGTAGCCATAGCCGCCCAAAAGCGATTTGGATGATAGTTGTTTTATGAGTTGTTCGAGCAGTTTCTCCTCGAATTGGGTTAAATACTCTTGAAGTTCGTTCTCCATACTTGTTCTATTTGCGTTGTTTGGATTGTTTTAGTTCTTCGCGTTTAGTCGAGCCCTTTACGCTGAATCCGAATGTGCCCAAAGCCTCACCGAGGGCAAAATATTCGCCGTGGGCATAGCATAGCAGATTGGCACGCGAGATGTCGAGCTTTCCGCTTTCGGCATCTATCAGCGACTCATCTACCGCAACACCGACAACCTCGGCAATAAACATATCGTGTGAGCCGAGCTCCACAATCTGTTTCACTCGACACTCTATGGATATTGGCGACTCGGCTATCGATGGAGCCTTCACATTCGCGGATGGCTCGGCGGTCAGTCCGCAATGTGTAAATTTGTCGAAATCGCTACCCGAACGCACTCCGCACCAGTCGGTTACACGAGCCAATTCTGTGGTTGTCAGGTTGATGACGAACTCTCCGTTACGACGAATAATATCGTAGGAGTGGCGTTGTCGGCGTACCGAAATATAACACATCGGCGGCTCGGAGCAGATAGTGCCTACCCACGCAATAGTGATAATATTGTACTCCGAAGGCTCGCTGCCACACGACACCATTACTGCAGGTACGGGATTTACAATAGTCGATGGTTTCCAGTGCTGTTTCATAATCGTAAAATTTTCGTAGCATAGTGCAAATTGCACGCCTCAAAGTTACATAATATAAATCTAAAATATTATCTTTGTCGCAATAAATATCAAATTGTAAATATGAAGACAAGATTTTTTGCGGTTATTACGATAGTTTTGTTCTCTTTTGTGGCTTGCCGTCCGAGCGATGACGTCGTTGAGGTGCGATATGCAGCGTCGGATAGGCCTACACTGCTACTCTATGCCTATGACGAGGCGGGCAAAGCTATGGTCGCAGCTGATACTATTGTGCGAGGTACCAAATTGGCAGTAGTTACCAATAAGGGCAAAGAGGTTGGTGAGGTTGAGTATCTGCCATTGTCGAGTGAGGATGAGGTGCAATATTTTGCGAAGATTTCGACACTCTCGGCCGACTCTATGGACGTAGTGCGTGAGGGTGTGATTTATGCTCGCACTCCCGCTTCGATTATTGTCGATACGGCAACTTCAAAGATTGGCGGACAAAGCACAAAAGGCGAGGAGTTGAAGGTTTTGGGCTATGATAAGATAGACGAGCAGGGTCGTGTAAATCGTTATAAGGTGGCTCTCGGTAAGGGCGAGGGTTGGCTCTACGGAAAATATACGGTATTTGAGAAGTCGGAGGCTGAAAAACGCTATCGTAGCGAAATCTACGATGCAAAGCATAAAGCAGTGAAGAATCCGTTTGGTGGTGGTGAGGCTATCGGTTGCGACTTCTATCCTTATGAACGTCCCGTATTCGAAGACAATAAGATGCCTGTTTCGTGCTATTCGCTCTATCTGAATATCTCGCCAAGCGTAATCGGCAATATCGAGAAGTATATCGCATTTGCAAAGAGGACAAAAATCAACACCTTCGTAATCGATATAAAGGATAACGAGTGTCCGGGTTATAAAGCGGAGGCGATGAAAACCTACTCGCCTACAAATTATGCCCGTGCAGGTGCCAACAAAGAGAAGATGTACCAAAAGGCAGTAAAGCGTCTGCACGAGGAGGGTTTCTATGTTGTCGGTCGTATTACCTGCTTCAAGGATTCGTATCTCATTAAGGACCACCCTGAAATGGCGATTACGGAGCGTGCTACGGGTAAGCCGTTCAAGCACAATAAAGCCTATTGGCCAAGTGCTTTTGATCGTAGGGTATGGCAATTCAATGTCGAGTTGGCAAAGGAGGCTGTGCGTAAGTTTGGCTTTAATGAGATAAATTTCGACTATGTCCGCTTCCCTGACCGTATGACCAAGGTTGAAAATCTGATAAATTACCACAACAAGTACGATGAATCGAAGGTGCAGGCGATACAGCGTTTTGTGCAGTATGCGTGCGATGAGATTCACGCGGTGGGAGCCTACGTTTCGATTGATGTCTTTGGCGAGGCTGCAAATCCGGGCTACACAACTGCCTATGGTCAATATTGGCCGGCGATTTCGAATATCGCCGACGTGATATGCGGTATGCCTTATCCCGACCACTTCTCGAATGGATATTATGGTATTCGCAAACCGTGGAATCACCCTTACGAGATATTGCGTGCGTGGGGCGAACGAGTGCAGGACCGACAGAGCATAACACCTACTCCGGCTATTGTCAGAACGTGGGTTCAGGCTTACAACGTTATGCGTCACGTCGATAGAAACGGCATTGCATACGATGCCGAGAATGTTGAGAAGGAGATTCGTGGTCTGTTCGATGCGGGTCTGACGGGTGGTTATATGACTTGGCTCTCGTCATCTAATATCGAGAAGTACCAACAGCAGGAGGGTGCCTTTTGTCACGACTACTATAAGGAGCATAAAAAGCAGTAACAACGTGCTGCAAGAATAGCTATTATGGGAGCAGATACTGTCGATGTGTCTGCTCCCTGTCGTATTGCTTGCGGAAGTCTGCTTTTGCAGGGATATCAAATTTATTTGATATTGCCGACCATATTCAGCAAATAATTCGTATATTTGCCAAATATTGCTGATAATAGTAACAAAAACAAGATATTATGACACAAGAGGAGTTGTTCAAAAAGTTGATTGCACACTGTAAGGAGTATGGTTTTATCTTCCCTTCGAGTGAGATTTACGATGGTTTGGGAGCTGTTTATGACTACGGTCAGAACGGTGTCGAGTTGAAGAATAACATCAAGCGTTATTGGTGGGATTCGATGGTTAAGTTGCACGAGAATATCGTAGGTATCGATGCTGCGATATTTATGCATCCACGCACTTGGGAGGCGTCGGGTCACGTTGCCGCTTTTAACGACCCGCTTATCGATAACAAAGATTCCAAAAAGCGTTATCGTGCCGATGTGCTTATCGAGGATTGGATGGCAAAGCAGGATGAGAAGATTCAGAAGGAGGTTGCAAAGGCTCGCAAACGCTTTGGCGACGCATTCGATGAGGCTCAATATCTCGCAACATCGCCTCGCGTAAAGGAGATTGCAGATGCACGCGATGCTGTACATCATCGTTTTGCCGAGGCTCTTAATGCAAATGATTTGGCAGAGTTGCGTCAGATTATTCTCGATTGCGAAATCGTATGTCCTATCTCGGGTACCCGCAATTGGACCGACGTGCGTCAGTTCAACCTGATGTTCTCGACACAGATGGGCTCTACTGCCGATGGTGCAAATACTATCTACCTGCGTCCCGAAACAGCACAGGGAATCTTCGTGAACTATCTCAATGTGCAGAAGACCGGTCGTATGAAGTTGCCTTTCGGTATCGCACAGATTGGTAAGGCGTTCCGTAACGAGATTGTTGCCCGTCAGTTTATCTTCCGTATGCGAGAGTTCGAGCAGATGGAGATGCAGTTCTTTGTACAGCCGGGTACAGAGATGGAGTGGTGGAACGAGTGGAAAAATACGCGTATGGCTTGGCACCGGGCTTTGGGCTTTGGCGATGATATGTACCGCTTCCACGACCACGATAAATTGGCACACT
>JAFVXS010000005.1 GCA_017501025.1 Alistipes sp. | reverse complement strand
GGTACTCCTGCCGTAGTACTTATTGCAGGTCTGCAAGGTTCCGGTAAGACAACCTTCTCCGGAAAACTTGCATCGTTCATAAAGAGCAAAAAGGGTCGTCAGGTACTGCTCGTAGCAGGCGACGTTTATCGTCCTGCCGCTATCGACCAGCTTAAAATTCTGGGCACACAGATAGGCGTAGAGGTGTATAGCGAAGATGGCAACAAAAATCCTGTCGAAATTGCCCGCAACGCTATTGCATACGCACGTCAGCACAACTACAACACCGTAATTGTCGATACAGCAGGTCGTTTGGCAGTCGATGAGACGATGATGCAGGAGATTACCGCTATCAAGGCTGCTGTAAACCCATCCGAAACACTCTTTGTTGTCGATTCGATGACAGGTCAGGATGCTGTAAATTCGGCTCGTGAATTTAACGAACGACTCGATTTCGACGGTGTAGTTCTGACCAAGTTGGATGGCGACACTCGTGGTGGTGCTGCAATTTCGATTCGCTCGGTGGTAAACAAGCCGCTGAAATTTATATCGAGTGGCGAGAAGATGGATGCTTTGCAAGTGTTCCATCCGGAGCGTATGGCTGACCGAATCCTCGGTATGGGTGACGTTGTATCGCTTGTTGAGCGAGCACAGGAGCAATACGATGAGGAGGAGGCTCGTCGTCTTAAAAAGAAGATTGTCAAGAATCAGTTCAACTTCAACGACTTTATCGCCCAAATCAATCAACTCAAAAAGATGGGTAACCTGAAAGATATAGCCTCGATGATTCCGGGAATGGGTAAGATGTTGAAGAATGTCGATATTGGCGACGACGTATTCAAACAGACCGAAGCCATAATCGGCTCGATGACTCCCGAGGAGCGTGAACGTCCGGAGATTATCAATGCTCGTCGTCGTGAACGTATCGCCCGTGGTAGCGGTACCACAATGGCGGATGTCAATCGACTGATGAAACAGTTCGAGGATATGCGAAAGATGATGAAGATGGCTGCCGGCGGCAAACTCCGCATACCTAATATGGGTGGTGGAATGCGTCGATAGCAAACCCGCATAATCCCAACCAATAGGCTGTCCGACAAGTAGTGTTGCGGCAGCCTTTTTTGTATCAAAATCAATGATGTTTGCCCACTGATTTCGCACTACCATAACGCTTCGAGCATAGGGTAGTTAAGATTTTTCCACAAAAATATTGCGGATTCAAAAAAAAGAGTTACCTTTGCATCGCTTTCGAGCAAGGGATTGAGCTGTGGTGTAATGGTAACACAGCAGATTTTGGTTCTGTCGTTCTGGGTTCGAGTCCCGGCAGCTCAACCAGAGATTGGGTGTGTCTAAAAAATTTTTTAGACACACCCATTTCATTAGAAGTTGTATAACAAGAGGGATTTCAGGGCTTGCGAAGCCCGAAAAACCGCAGTTTACTTGGCGTAAATGAGGATTTTGAGGGCAAGTGTAACGCAGAAATCAACTTGTTAGACAACTTCATCTTTTTTATAAAAATTCGGGTGCATGCCGACAACTGACACACGCCCGAAAATTTCGATACAATAGTTGAATAGTATCTCAACTACTTCACATCAGCCTCTTTCGGAAGGTTTTTGTTAAGGAGTATGCAACCCAAAATCGCAGAGATTATAGAGCCGCAAAGCACTCCCAATTTAGCTTCACCCAACAATTTAGCACCCGTAGCACTCACACCTGCATAGGAG
>JAFVXS010000045.1 GCA_017501025.1 Alistipes sp. | reverse complement strand
CTTCATCTTACCTGTGTAGAATGGGTGCGATGTGTTGGAGATTTCCATCTTATACACGGGATAGGTTTCGCCGTTCACCTCGATGGTCTCTTTTGTCGAAACGGCGGACCTGCACAAAAACACGTGGTCATTCGACATATCTTTGAATGCCACTAAACGATAATTTTCCGGATGAATTCCCTTTTTCATCTTGTTTGTTTTTGTTAATTAATAGCTATTAATGCACTAAATGCGGTGCAAAGGTAGTACAATTTTTCAAAATTCACCACATTTTGTCAAAATAAATTTTCCGACACTGCGATTTTCTCGTTTCGGAGAGGTGTGCGGAGTTGGTTGCAGATGCCTATGCGGGTGAAGGTTGCAGGGCGGAGTGGCGATAGCTGCGGGATATCTATTCGCAACGGATGTGTTGGCAAGTAAATAATTTTGTAAAAAGAGTTGTATTTTCCCGACTTAAATTGGCATTATTCCCTATTTTTATATATATTTGCATAAGCAAAGCCCCGCATTGCTCTTTTATATGGGGCTGTATGGTGGTCGTCGATATCGGATTGTGCCGATTTATGTTATCGATGGTGCTGGTTATGGGTTAGATACAAAACAAAAACAAAATAATAACACAGGAATTATGAAGAGACTTTTTAGAGTTTTGGTTGTGATGACCGCACTCTTGGCGGTTGCATTTGAGCCGGTTGAGGCAAAGACAAAGAAGGAGCGTGCCGACGAGGCTACTGCTGCGTGGGATTACGAGGTTGAGACTATGGGTCAAAATCGTCGTTTGGGTCACGTTTTGAAGATTTGGACCTACTCGAAGGCTACACACGTTGCACAAGAGCAGTGCAAGAAGAATGCAATTCACGCAGTGGTTTTCCGTGGTGTGCCTGCAAACGACGAAAAGCGTCTGCACGGTATTCGTCCGTTGATGTTGAATGCTGCCGATGAGCAGAAGCACGCTGCATTTTTTGACACATTCTTCGCCGAAGGTGGTGCCTACAAGCGTTTTGCCACTGTGTCGAATAGTGGCTTTGCGGATGTTTTGAAAGTAGGCAAGGGCGATCATAAGTATAAGGTTGGTCTTACGATTACGGTCGATACTCCGTCGTTGCGTCGCTATCTCGAAGAGTCGGGCGTGTTGGTATCTCTTAACAAGGGTTTTAATTAGTAGTAACAGAGAGTGGCGATATTCGTTTTGTCGGTCGTCGCAATAAAACATATTATCGAAATGAAGAAGATTGCATTGTTTGTATTGTCGCTGTTGGCAGTTGCAACAGTTGAGGCACAAGTGGCAAAAAAACCGTCGTTGATGGTCGTTCCTTCGCGTCAGTGGTGTAATGCCAATGGCTTTATGATGGAGTATGACAATATGGGAACAAAGGTGCTGATTCCCGACTATCAAAAGGCTTTCGACTCTTCGTCGGAGTTGAATTTGGTGGTTGCCAAAATCGGACAGATGATGTCGGAGCGTGGTTTCGATTTGAGATTGATGTCGGCATCGTTGCAGACTCTCAATAATCGAGCTGCCGAGGATATGATGTTGCAGTCGAAGGAGACGGGTGCTTCGATTAGCGAGTCGCCAATCGATAAACTTCGCAAGATTGCAAAGGCCGATATCTGGTTGGAGGTGTCGTGGCAACTCAATCAGGCCGGTATCAAGAAGTCGATTACATTCAACCTTTCGGGTGTTGATGCCTATACCGATACGCAGATTGCCAACTGTCAGGGTACGGGTATGCCATCCTATTCGTCGGAGGTTCCTGTATTGTTGGGTGAGGCTGTGACCACAAATATCGATAACTTCAACGAGCAGTTGATGGATAAATTCAACGATTGGTTTGAGAATGGTCGTATTATCAGCGTACAGATTAAGCGATTTGCCGACTCGGAGTTTGATCTCGAATCGGAGTTCGGTGGCAAGGAGTTGGGTGTGCATATCGAGGATTGGATTGCAGCAAATACGGTTAAACACCAATTTACGACCGACGATGCTACCGAGAATATGATGGTATTCTCGAATGTGCGTATTCCGATGATTGCCGAGTCGGGAACGGCACTCGATGCACGTCGTTGGGGTCGTGGTTTACAGCGTATGTTGCGAGAGAATCACGCAATTACAGCAAAGGTTATGACTCGTGGTTTGGGTCACGTAGTTATTGTTCTCGGTGGTAAATAAAAGGAGGTGAGTATGAAACGTTTATTGTTTGCAATTTTGCTTATTTTTGGTGGTATCGGTAGTTCGATGTCGCAAAATTCGTTGGGCTCAACCGATGATATGGGGCGTATTGCCATTACGCCGATTGTCATCGAGGAGTCGGGTGTTCCCGTATATGCACGCAAGGCTTTGACTTCGAAACTCAAACAGATTGTTACTCGCAATGGTTTGGGTGCCGAGCCACTCTCGCCACGTTTTGTATTGACCGCTTCGGTTGATTTGGTAAATAAGGAGATGACCGCAACCGCACCGCCAATGACGGCAGTCGAGGTTGCCACAACGCTCTATATAGGTGATGCTGTGACAGGACAACTCTTCGCATCGTATGCCTACGAGCCAAGCAAGGGTGTCGGCACAAACGAGAAACGTGCCTATTTGGCAGCACTCAACAGAGTGAGTGCCACATCGGCGGATGTTGCAGCATTCGTAGAGAAGGGCAAGCAGAAGATTGTGGAGTTCTACAACTCTCAAATCGACTTCTTGTTGGCAGAGGCGAAGGCGTTGAGAGATCGTGAGCAGTATGACGAGTCGATTGCGATTTTGTCGGGTGTTCCGAGCATCTGCAAGGAGGCATACACCAAAGCTATGAGCGAGGTTGCCGTAACCTATCAACGCAAGTTGGATGTAGAGGGTGCTGCTGCCTACAACAAGGCTGTGGCAGCTTGGAATACAAACAAGAGTCGCGAGGGTGCCGATGCAGCTATTGTTCATTTGGCGACAATCCACCCGATGTCGAGCTATGCGGCGAAGGGTAGCGAGTTGATAAAGAGTATCGAGTCGCACCACGCAGCTGTTGAGGCTCGCCGATTGGAGATGGAGGAGCGTGAGCGTCAGTATCAGTTGCAGCGTGAGGCCGACGAGCGTGAGTTCCAACGCGAGAAGATGCAGATGGAGCACGAGGTGGCAATGAAGCAGGCCGACAATGCCGTGATGTTTGGTCGCTCGGCAATTCAAGAGATGTCGGCAAATGGTGCTATGGCACCTGCGGCAGCTTCGGCAGCTTCGCAGGGTGGGGTTGTCAATAAGATTGCCTCGTGGTTTATGTAGTTGTTAATCGAAAAATGTGTGAGTTATGAGTGTAGATGGTGCAAATGTATGTCCGAGTTGTAGGGCTCCGCGTCCTGCTATGGGTGTTGTATGTCCCGATTGCGGATATGTATATACAACTGCTAATGCGGTAGTCATTAGCGATTTATCCGAGCGATTGGATGCTCTTGTCGAGCAGGGATTGTCGGGTAAGGCATATAACGACTGTGCGGTGGAGATTATTCGCAATTTTCAGATTCCTCATATCAAGGAGGAGGTGCTCGATATTATGTACTACATCCAACCAAAGGCGTTGGAGAAGGCATCTCCCGTATCGTTGGCGTGGCGTGCCCGTCAGCGTGAGGTTTTTGAGCGTGCCAAGTCGGTGTGTGCTGGCGATAAGGCAAATCTTGCCAAAGTGTCGGCATACGAGAGCAGCTTCAAGGCGAAAGCTGATAACAAACTCCTTAATTGGTGGCAACTTACACCAATGTATGCAAAGGCTTTGATGGCTGCGGCTCTGATATTTGTGATACTGCTGCTTATCCCTGCGAAGGATGTCTCGCCACAGGCGTATGCACTGCGTTTCGACGAGGCTGTCAAGAGTGCCGAGTGGGAGGATGCTATGGAGTATCTTGTAAAGTGTCCTGCTATGGGAACATTGATTTCGGACAACTTCGTACTGCTTCTCGAATCGCTCATTAAGGAGTCGAGAATGATTGAGGCGGAGAATGTCGTAAAGCAGTATCGTCAGTTTATTCCATCTGACAGCAAGGAGTTGATATCGCGTATGCGACACCTCTTTATCGATAAGTATATTGGCGATGGCAATATCGAGAAGGCTATGCAGTTTGTCGATACATCGGTAGCCGAGGAGTTGGGTACCATACTGAAAGCCTATATCGAGAGTGCAAACGAGTCGGCAGCATTGGCCTTCTATCGTCGCTACTCTTCGAAGTTCTCGAAGTATGACTATCAGCAACATTGTAAGGTATTTTTGTTAAATGACCCTGTGGTTTTGGAGTTCCTCGAAAGTCACGGCATAAAAGTTAAGTAGATATGGGACTATTCAGTAGCAAGAAAGAGGGCGGATTTATGGATGTAATCCGCTGTGATGAAGATGATTATTTGGTATGGAAATGGCGACCAAACGGACAGGACCTCAACTCTACCAAGAAGGAGAACTCTATTCGATATGGCAGCCGTCTGCACGTCAAGGATGGCGAGCTTGCCGTATTTGTCTATAAGCAGGATAATGGCACCCAGCAGGACTTTATCGAGGGTCCTTACGATGGCAAAATCGAGACAGCAAACTTCCCGATTTTGACCAGCATCGTAGGTTTGGCATTCGGTGGAGACTCTCCATTCCAGGCAGAGGTCTATTTTATCAACCTGCAAGGTAATAATCAGGTGCGATTTGGTGTTCCATTTTTCGATGTGTTCGACCCACGCTTTTTGGACTTTGCAGTGCCTATGGCGGCTCGCGGAACGCTGACCTTCAATATTACGGACTATCGCGGATTTATCAAGCAGAATCGCCTTGTGAACTTCGATAAGGATGACTTCTCGCTTCAAATTCAGGATGCAGTTCGTCGCTATGTCAAGGGCTTTATCTCGAATGCACCATCCGATTACGGAATCCCCGTTTTGCAGATTGAGCGTCGCATTTTGGATATCAATACAATGATACACCAAAATCTTGCACCGATTTTTGCAAACGACTTCGGAGTAAACCTCAAACGTTTGGACTTGTCGGCAATCGAGGTCGATAAGGAGAGCGAGGGTTATATCGAACTGCGTAGCGTAACGGCAGATATTCAGGCTGCTACAACTACGGCACAGGCGGAGATAAATATCAAGAATATGGCGGATATGCAGCAGATAAATGCCGATAATATGGCAGAGTCGTTGCGTGTTCAGCGTGAGGAGATGCAGCGTGCCCAGCGTTTGCAGACCGAGACCAACTTTATTGGTGCTCACGCTCTCGACCAGCAGGCTGATGTTTTGAAGACCGCAGCAGGCAACCTCGGCTCAATGAGTTCGATGGGTGGCGGTGGCGGTATGAACCCTGCCGGAATGATGACGGGTATGATGCTCGGCGGTGCTATGGGTGGTCAGATGATGAATATGATGAACCAGATGGGCGGTCAGATGCAGCAGTCGATGGCGGCTCCACCACCACTTCCAACCGTAGCCTACTTTGTTGCCGTAAATGGTCAGCAGAGCGGTCCGTTCAATATGCAGCAGTTGCAGCAGTTGGTACAGCAGGGACAGATTAACGCCCAAACTATGGTGTGGAAACAGGGTATGGCTGCGTGGGCTGCGGCAGGCTCGGTAGATGAGTTGGCACAGCTGTTTATGGTGGCAACACCTCCGCCAATGCCACCAACGCCTCCAACGCCTCCAACACCTCCGGTGCCACCTGTACCACCAACGTTGTAGTGGGGTGGGAGTGATGTTTAATCAAAAAATGTTACGACTATGAATAATGATTTTAGTTCGATTGAACGCCTGATGGAGTTTGGTTTGAGTATGGCGGTTGCACAGCAGATGATGGCAACGATGAATCACTGCATTGCCAATACGGTAGTTCCGGGTGCCGGTGCTCCGATTGCCAATCAGGGAAAACGCTTCTTTGCCGTTATCGATGGTGTGCAGGCGGGTCCTTTCGATGAGCGGGAGGTTGAGAATCTTATCGCCACAGGTCGCATCGCTGCACAGTCGCTGATGTGGCGTCAGGGAATGTCGGCGTGGGGTGCTGCCGAGACCATCCCGGAGATAAACCGTTTGTTGTTACTCAAAAAATAAGTTGCTATGAAGTTTGATTTTATAAAGAGCCTGATAGTGTTGCTTATTGCAGCATTGTTCGGCTATGCACTCTATTCGATTTGCGATTACGAGGCGTTGCGTTGGCTGTTGGTCGGTGTCGGTGCAGGTGTATTTGCTATTGAGGCCCTCCTGACATTCGGCATTTCGCTCAAAGAGGAGCGTAAATCGATGATGTTCAATACGCTGTCGGGTATCGTGTTGTTCGCAACCCTCATTATGAATCTTATCTTTGCCTTCTGCGATTTCAATGTTCCGCTGTTTGTGATTATCAACGGCTTGCTCTTGTTAATCTATGCAATGAGTGCCGTATCGATTTACCGCACACAGAAATAGAGATTTTGCAGATTGCATTTCGCAGAGATTGCTTCGCTTGATGCGGGGCAATCTTTTTTTGTGGCTGGCGGAGCAGGCTTGCCAATATTTTGTGCAGCAGGTTGGGGTGTGGTATAGAGCAAAAAAAAGGGTGCTTCGTCGAAACACCCCTCTTCCAATAGGCTAACCCTATTTGGTAGTAGCAACTCGCTTCTCCTTGATACGAGCCTTCTTACCTGTGAGGTCGCGGAAGTAGTAGATACGTGCACGACGTACAACACCACGCTTATTAACCTCGATGTGGTCGAGATGTGGAGAGTAGAGAGGGAAGATACGCTCAACGCCTACACCGTTCGAAATCTTACGGATAGTAAACATCTTGGTCTTGCCTGTACCCTTAATCTGGATAACTACGCCACGGAAGCTCTGCAAACGCTCTTTGCTTCCCTCGACGATACGGTAAGTAACGGTGATAGTGTCACCTGCCTGGAACGAAGGGATATCTGCATCGCTCTTCGTCCACATCTGCTCGTTCACGAGTCTGATTAATGAATCCTTGTTCATTGTTGCAACAAAATTTTATTGGTTTAACGTTCAACGTTGTCGCTGCGGGGGTCACCATACACCCTTCTGGGTATAATCGCAAGAGTTTACATTCAATGTTTTTTGGCTTGTAAGACAAACCAAAAACACTGATTGTCATAATCTTATACGCCCACCACCCAATACAAGAGGTTGATACGCAGGTGCAAATATACTAAAAATTTCTGTAATGCAAAATCGCCCAACCAAAATATCGACGCTTTGCAGGGTGCTTCGGCTTGGTCGAATACGCAAAATGGCGGTAACGAATATGGTTTACGCCATAAACCAGATGTGGACAATAACGATGGAGGAGGCTGATATGGTTTATGCCATAAACCAAATGCGTGGGAGGGTGGCAGAGATTGCGGTTTTGGATTAGGGTATTGGCAAATTTGGCACCTTATGTGAAAATATTTTTCAAAAAAGGCTAATAAATTTTGGCATATCCGAAATTTTATATACCTTTGCCTCGCTATTCCAAAGAATAGTTACCCTTGCCCAGGTGGTGGAATTGGTAGACACGCTACTTTGAGGGG
>JAFVXS010000044.1 GCA_017501025.1 Alistipes sp. | reverse complement strand
TTGAACGCTGTCTCGATGCAGGTTTCGACTCTGTGATGATTGATGCCAGCGAGCGTCCATTCGAGGAGAATGTTGCCACAACCCGTAAAGTGGTTGAGTTGGCTCGCCAATACGGAGATATAAACGTTGAGGCAGAGTTGGGATATGTTGCCAAACTTGGTCAGGAGCAGGGCGGAGGTTTCACGACCGCCGAAGATGCAAAGCGTTTTGTCGAACAGACAGGCGTCGATGCGTTGGCTATCGCCATAGGTTCGGCACACGGCTTCTACAAAGAGACTCCAAAGTTGGATATCGAACGACTTATGGAGATACGCAAGGCTACCGATGTAGCGTTGGTACTCCACGGCAGTTCGGGTATTCCTCACCCTATCGTACGACGTGCTATCGAAGAGGGCATAGCAAAAGTAAATCTCGCAACGGAGATTAAAGATACCTTTATGCGAAATCTTAAAGAGGTATTGACGACCACCAACGAGATTGACCTCCGCAAGGTCTTCCCACAAGCGACAGCCGCCGTAGTAGAGTTACTTGTCGAAAAGTTCAGAATGGTTCGAGGCGAGTAGTGCATCTATCTTCGCCTCGACCGTTTCGACGGTAATATCCTGCATACATATCGGAGTGCCTTTTGCACACGCCACATCACCCGTCGCCGAACACGGACGACAATCCATATCCACCTGCACGATACCATCCATATCACAGCCATAGCCCATTGCTCCAAACTCGGGATGTGTCGCACCCCAAATCGAGACAACGGGAGTTGCCACCAACGCAGCAATGTGCATCGCCAACGTATCGACCGTAACCATAACTTTCAAACGTTTTGCCACCTCGATATCCTCTGCTATTGATGCTGTTTGGCTGGCACGTTCCACATTCGGATAGCGTTTCTGCATCTGCTCGACAAAGTTTTGGACACGCTCTCCCCCACCAAAGACATACACCTTATCAAAGCGGGCTGTCAATCGCTCCATTATCTCTTCACGCAACTTTTCGGGGCAGGTACAACAGCTATGTGCCGCAAATGGTGCAAAGCCTACACAACTCTCCGCAGAATCCACCTCACGGCGTTCAGGATATTCGGGGTCCTCAATTTCAAAGCCGAGGCGACGAAAAACGTCACAATAACGGACCGCTGTATGTTTGAGATGAAGGGCTCCCTCGCGACTATAACCTACGCGAAACCACTTTTCGATATTGCCTTTGCGTATTCGGGATACCTTAACGCCACACAATCGCCACAACAAACCCAACAGCACCGAATTTGCGATAAAATGCAGGTCGGCAACAGCATCCACTCCAATACGTTTTGTGCGACGAACAAACTGCCACTTCTGTCGCAAGGTCAATGGCTCGTCACCCATATTGATAGGCATAATATCGACACCCAAGCCTCTGAAAAACGATTCAAAACGGCTACGTGTAGCCACCGTTATCTGCAACTCGGGATAGGCCTTTCGCAACGCCCTGACAGCGTGCGGCAACATCGCAACATCACACGACGCAGCCAAACGCAGTATCAAAAGATGATGCGGCAATTTATGTTGTTGCAAATCGGACATCTCTATATCTTGTCGTGACGTTTTACGAACTTCAAAAAGTAATATTTCAGCGGATTGGTATATTTAAGTTGCTTCCACGGGCGAGAACTATGCGGACGATGACGTACCGGCAGATTCACAAACAGATAGTTATGAAAGCCCAATTCACGCGAACGCTTCGAGATATGTACATCAAACCAATCTTTTCCAGGATTTAACTGCTCAAAGTCGCACTTTTTCAACAAATCGAGCGTAAGTAACGAACAGCAAAAACTGCAATGACGACGCACCTCGCAACACTCCTTCGGATAGTTACGGGCATAGAGATATGGATAGTTTATATTATCCTCATCATCGACCGTAACCGAAGCGGCAATACCGCATCCGTTCTCCGACTTTGCACCATTCAGCAAGCCATTCAATGTTTCGGGGAATACCGTAACATCGGACTCTACAATAGCTAAATGAGCTCCTGCCTCGATTGCCTTGTGTTGGGCAATCTGTAAAATAAGCAGATAGTTTGGGGATGGGTGGTCGGTTATATCGGCAAGATTTA
>JAFVXS010000043.1 GCA_017501025.1 Alistipes sp. | reverse complement strand
TCCTGCAAAGGCACGCTGCTGATACGGGCATCGGTCTTACTCTGCTCACGACGCAAGTTCTTCAACTTGATGTCGAGGGTCTTGATATTTGATTCCAGAGCCGAAATAATGGCATTCTTCATAGCAACACGGTTGCTGCTCAACTCCTGTACGATAGGGTTGTTAGGCGAACTGTTCAACAGCAACTTCTCGCGACGAAGAATCAACTCGTTGTAGTCGGCAATCTGATGTGTGAGCGACGACGAACTTGCATTGTCACCCAAACCACCTGTTGCAGGGATAAGGCTGTACTCCTTTTCAGGGTCGTTCAGATACTCCATAATGAACTTCGACATATCGATTTGGTTCTCCAAGAAGATAACCTCCGAACGAAGTTTCGACGACTCTGTAATATTCTTCTCTGTCTCGGTCTGAATATCGACCATACTGTTACGGGTCTTGAACGACTTGATATCGCTATCAACCGAGCCCAACTCCTTGCTGATGATTGCAAGACGAACGTCGATAAAGTCGGCTGTTGCCTCGGCAATCTGCTGCTTGTCGTTTACGGCGTCCTCGTTATATACCGTAATCAGGGTGTTGATAACATCCTCGGCACGCTTTGCTACTACATCGTTGAGCGAGATGTTGATGATAGATGACATCTTGTTGGCTACGGACGACTTCATCGCTGTACGATAGCGAGTTGCAACTGCCTCACGAGTGCTCTTTCCTACACGAATGGTCTTGCCCGTATATTTGTCGGACATATAGAGCGTAGGAGTTACGATTATCTCGCCCGAAGGAGTTGTGATTTTGTCGCCGAATTTGGCAGTTGCCTCGAATTCGTCGTCGAGGTCGGTGTCAATATCGCTATTTGCCGAACGTACAAAGTTGCTGATGTGAACACCATCTGCGAGTAACTTGACATCAAATGCACAGCTACCGAAGTCGATATCGTTTACAAACTCCACTTCGATAGGGGAGCGACGATAGAGGTCAATAGTACGCAAACGCTGTTTGGTAGAGTAGTTTACTGTAAGACCCAAACGGTCCACAACCTCAATCATCAGACGACGAGCCTGCAATACAAATAACTCATTATCGACATTTCGACGTGTCGAGAAGCCTGCAAGCTCGCTAAATGCCGCCATCTCGGTAGCACCACTACCTTTACGGCTATCCTTTACGAGGATTGTGGCATTACGCTGATATACAGGCGACGCACTCATTACGTAGAGTGCAGCAAGGCATAGACAGATGCCTACTGATATCACGAACCAGTACCACTTACGCAGTACGATTTCGACGATATCCTGCAATCCGAACACCTGAACCTCTGTTGAAGCAGGGGTGGTGTTTTGTTCGTTTTGTTGAATTTGTTCTGACATATCTTTCTCTTAATTTTTAGTTTCGGGAAGACTATTTCGAGTAGTTGAGGATGGTGATGATAAGCGAAGCCGCTGTAAGAACGGTGCTTGCAATCGAGATCCAGAACGAACGGTTTTGGTTGATTTCGGCTGTTGCAGCACGATACTTATTAGGCTGAACATATACCACATCTCCCTGCTGCAAGCAGTATGCTGGCGATGAGAAGAGGCTCGAATCGAGCAGGTTCAGCACGTGGGTTACGGTCTTGTCGCCATCCTTGCGAATTACGGTTACGTTGGCACGGTTACCATAAATTGTCATATCTCCTGCCATTGCGAGGGCTTCGAGGATGGTTATACGGTCGCGGGTAATATCGAACTGACCCGGACGAGCAACCTCACCCATAACGTAAATCTTCATATCGGCAAACTGAATATTTACAGCAGCATCGTTGATGTATCCGCCATCCGAAATCTTCTTTGCGATTTCGTTAGCCAACTCGGTACGGGTCTTGCCTGTACAATAGATGTCGCCGATGATAGGCATATAGAGGATACCATTCTCATCAACGGTACGCACTTGCAACGATTGGCTGCTCGATACGTTTGTCTGACCGAGTGGGTTGTTTGACAACGAATTGTACGAAGTCATAGTGTTGAATGGAGCCGCAAGTTCTGGGTCCTTACTCGAAACGACTACCGTAAGACGGTCGAGCGGCTTGATGCGGATTTGCTGGTCAATTGCAACTTGGATTGCCTTGTTGTTCTCTACATCCTGCATATAGGCTGTACGCTGAATTGCAGAACATCCTCCAAGCAACAGAGCCAGGATAATCAGATAAGATGCTTTAAGAATCTTCATAATTGTTTTTTATTTTTTTTTGTTACTTAATATTCAACTTGTTTCGTTAGTTACCCTGCCCGCACGGGCGTGTATGTATGCAGTCGTGTGCCTACGTGTACGTGCAAAGTCTGACAAAGGTATGACTATTATCTCGAAAAACATAGAAAAAGAGTACTTTTTTTGTAAAAATTTATTTCTATCGGCTTTTTGTGCTAAATTTGTGACCGCATAAGTTGTCGTTGTGCAACAAACCAAACTATGGTGTATTCAAAAAATAGGAGCAGATTATGAGACATTCCGATTGGAGTTACGATGCCGTTATATATGAGATGAACGTTCGCCAGATTAGTGCAGAGGGTACGCTTGATGCAGCCCGTCGCCGTCTGCCGGCTTTGCGACAGATGGGGGTGGATGTTGTGTGGCTGATGCCTGTCTATCCGATAGGCGAAGTTAATCGCAAAGGGTCGCTCGGCTCCTACTATTCGGTGCGTGATTACTGCCAAATCAATCCGGAGTTTGGTACGATGGCCGATTTCGATGCTTTTGTGTCGGAGGCTCATCGTTTGGGACTTCGTGTTTTGTTGGATTGGGTAGCAAATCATACGGCACGTGATGCTCGTTGGCTTTCGGAGTCGCCGTCGGATTGGTATGAGCGGGATGAGTCGGGAGAGCCGCTTGTGCCGCACGGATGGAGCGATACGGCAAAACTCAACTATGCAAATCGTGCAGTTTGGCGGGCTCAAATCGATGCGATGACCTTCTGGCTTACCGAGCATAACGTCGATGGCTTCCGTTGCAATATGGCGATGTTGGTTCCGATAGAGTTTTGGCAGGTTGTTCGCTATGAGTTGCAGCAGGTAAAGCCTGATGTTTTTCTGCTTGCAGAGGCAGAGGAGGATAATATTTTTGAAAACGCCTTTGACTGCTGTTACGGATGGCGATTGCACCACGCAATGTGTGATGTGGCACAGCAACGCAGCCGTGTGTGGGCTCTGCGTGACTGTATCTATGCCGACCAACGCCGATATCCTGCGTGGGCGATGCATATGACCTTCACTTCGAATCACGACGAGAACTCGTGGAGTGGTAGCGAATTTACCCGTTTCGGAGCAGCTTATGAGGCGATGGCAGTACTCACCTTTTTACTCCCGAATAACCTCCCTTTGATATATACGGGACAGGAGTTCGGATATGACCATTCGTTTGCGTTTTTCGACCGTGATTCAATGCCGGAATTTGAGCCAAATCGTTATACCGAGATGTATGCAAAATTGGCAGCTATACGTCACAGTCACAGAGCGTTACACTCGGCAGACCGTGGTGGCTCTTTTGTCGAGATTTCGACCAATGCTCCCGACTGTCTTTTAGCGTTTGTACGCGAGAAAAATGATGACCGTGTAGTGGCAATTTTCAACCTCTCTCCATATCGTGTTTTCAGCGATTTTCATACAGGAATTTATGCGGGCGAATATGTCGATGCAATGAGTGGAGAAAAGGAC
>JAFVXS010000042.1 GCA_017501025.1 Alistipes sp. | reverse complement strand
GTATTACAAAGATAACTGATTTTTCTGCAAATTTCACTATATTTGTAAAAATTTTTAGGCTATGACAGCTCTCTACGAAAAAATAATCTACGGTCCCGTTCGCTCACGACGTCTCGGTATCTCGCTCGGTGTCAATCTTCTGCCGACAACAGCCAAAGTATGTTCGTTCGACTGCATATATTGTGAATGTGGCTGGAATGACGAACATCGCGCAACACGCCGAATGTGTGATGTTGCCGATTTCCGCAAAGCATTGGAGGAGACTCTGCGTAAGATGCAGGCGGATGTCGAACTTCCCGACGTTATCACATTTGCCGGCAATGGCGAGCCAACGATGCACCGCTCTTTCGAGGAGATTATCGATATTACCATCGCACTACGCAACGAGTATGCCCCACAGGCAAAAATCGCAGTATTGAGCAACGCCACACAACTTTGGCGTAAGGATATCTGCCGAGCTTTGCGACGCGTCGATAACAATATCCTGAAACTCGACTCGGCAATCGACGCAACAGCCCGAACGATGAATCGTCCACAATGCAACTATTGCGTGGAGGATATTGTGCAAGCAATGCAGTTGTTCGACGGAGAGTTTATCTTGCAGACGATGTTTCTGCGGGGAGAGTGCGAGGGCATACAATTCGACAACACCACCGACGAGGAAGTCGAGGCCTGGCTGCGTATAGTTGAACGTCTTCGTCCACGTCAGGTTATGGTCTATTCCATCGCCCGCGATACACCTTGCAAAACGCTCCAAAAGGTTACAACCGAAGAGTTGTCGGCAATAGCAGAAAAGGTTAGAAAACTCGGCATAGAGTGTTCTGTTGCATAGTGTTTTAGGGAGTTTAGGGATAGCCCCAAAGACGCCGCAAAAGGAGATTAGAGAGTTTAAGGAGGGGCGACCACAACGAAAAAAGAAAACCTTATTTGACTTTACTCGACCTTACCCGACTTTACTTAACCTTAAAAGACCTTAATCAACTATTACGAGCCGAGCGAAACGCAGACGTTTGCCTTTTCGCCGTTTTTTATTGCACGACAAGTTGGCTTACGAGAGCCATTCCGAGTCGGCTGTTAATCATCTGCACCAGACCCAAACGCTGCATCATCAACTCACTGCGAATGATACTCGATGTGACGTGGACGTAGAGAGTACCTTGCACGAAACGCACCTGACGAGTCTGTGCGGCAACAACCTCGCCAACAACCTTACGCCACACATCGGGCAGACTACCCTCTGCTAGTTTTCGTGCCATATCGGGACTGCTCCAAAATTCGTCGAGCAGAGCCCCTATCGGTTTATACTCTGTCCTCTTCATAGCCACTTACAACTGCACCGTGCGACACCTCCATCAAACGATACTCAACGCCCAATTGCTCCAACACCTGCACCATACGCTCTTTATTGCAGTCGGTAATCACTACTTGCCCGAACTCTTCGGCTGCAACCGTACGGAGAAGTTCTACAACACGACCTCTATCGAGGCGGTCAAAGATATCATCGAGCAACAACACCGGTCTCTCTCCACATCGTTCCGCAATGATTTGACACTGTGCCAACTTCAACGCCACAACAAACGACTTTTGCTGACCTTGTGAGCCGAACTTACGCAGCGGATAGCCATCAATCGTAAAGAGCAGGTCGTCGCGATGAACTCCGCTACTTGTAAATCCATTGATTATATCCCGCTCTCGCGACGCCTTCAACAGCACATCCAACGGAGTGATATTCAGTTCGGAGCGATACTCCAAGCCGACACTTTCGCAACCTCCCGACAACTTCTCGTAATAGCGTGCCACCACACCACCGAGCTCTTCGCACACCTCGCGACGAATCTCGTTTATTACGGCAGCACTCTCGGCAAGTTGCATATCGTAAATCTGCAAAACACTCTCGTTTGGCGAGATTTTGAGCAGACGGTTTCGCTCGGCAAGCACACCATTATAACGAATCAGGGTCGAAAGGTATCGGCTATCGAATTGCGAAATAAAGAGGTTGAGATAGCGACGTCGCTCCTCGGCAGCATCACATATCAGAGCCGAATCAAAGGGCGACACCATCACAACAGGAATCACTCCGACGTGCTCCGAAAGTCGGGTGTATGCCTTCCCGTTACGCTTTACGGTCTTTTGCGAGCCACGAGTGTAGGTGCAACTGATAACTTCGTTACGACCATCCGCATTGACATAAGTACCATCTGCCACAAAAAACTCTTTGCCGTGCATCACACACTGACCATCGCTCATCGAGAGTGCCGATTTACACATCGAGAGGTAGTAAATCGCATCGAGAATATTGGTCTTACAGGTGCCGTTATCTCCGACTATGCAGTTGATGCGTCTATCGAAGGCTATCTCTGCCTGTTCGAGATTCTTAAAGTTGATAAGCGAGAGTTTTTTCAGATACATATCGAGCCCTTTTTATGCTTCAAAGATACAAATTTATACGCAACATTTGCAGTTAAATCAAAAAAAAGTGAAAAGTTTACTCGCATTTGAACAAAAAATTGTATTTTTGTGGCTTGTAAGGAAAAATATAAACTAAAAAATATCAGTATTCTATGTCAAAAGAGATTAAAAACTCGCAGGAGGCAGCTGTTGCCGAGGCTGTGAGCAAAACGGAAGTATTTTTCGAGAACAACAGCAAGAAGTTCCTCGTAGGATTGTTGTTGGTTGTCGTATTGATTGCAGGCGGTTATGCCTACAAAGCACTTGTATTGGATAAGAATGCAGAGCGTGCTGCCAACCTTATCGTAGATGCACAGCAGCGTTTCGGTGAGGAGAATGCCGACTTTGCATTGGCATTGAATGGCGACGAGAACGGTGCCGGTTTCCTCGATGTAATCGAGCAGTATGGTTCGACTCCTGTCGGCAATCTTGCAAAGCACTATGCAGGTATCTGCTATGTTCGTCTTGGCGATTGGGCTAATGCCGAAAAGTATCTTGCACAGTTCGACGAGGTAGATGGCATCTCGGGCGAGTTGATTAACGCACAGAACGCAGGTTTGCGTGGTGACGTTGCCGTAGAGCAGGATAAACTCGAAGAGGCTGTTGCTCACTACAAGAAGGCTATCGCAGCTTCGAAGAACAACTTCTCGGCTCCTACATACCTCCACAAGTTGATTTTGGTGTATGCCGCTTTGGGCAACGCCGAGGAGGCAGAGGCTTGCTTCGAGCAGCTCCGCAAAGAGTATCCTTTCACCCTCGAAACTCGTGAGGCTGAAAAGGTTATTGGCGTATTCAAGAAGTAGTCTGCAATGCTGGATTTCTCGGAGATAAAGTTCGGAATACTCCTCGCAGGCAAGACAAACAGCCACAAGGAGCGTGAAATTATCGACGAGATTGTCAAACACCAATCCCTAAATCGCTATTACGGTTGGGGAGCAGGTATGCAGGCGGTTGCCGAGGCGTGCAGTGCATCGGTGTTGGCAAACATAAAGAGTGAAAATGTCACTATAAAGTGGGTATCCGAGAGGGATGACATCCTGATTGGCACCCACTTTTTAGCAGAATACACCGACGTCGATTGCATTATTATCATTATGGAGCGACACGATATTGCCGACGTTATCACCGAGAAGCTATTCGATATGCAGCAAGTGTGGAATATGCCGATTGTCACCTGTGCCCAATTCGACGAACATATCGTAGAGCGTGCCGCACTGCTCGTACAGATGCAGAGTGAAATGGCAGAAGAGGCGGGCATAAGCGAACGCCGCACACAACCTGCGGGCGAAAATATCAACTGATGATAGAACCTCGGTACAGAACAAAAAAAACCTACCCGTCGAAGGTAGGTTTTTATTTTGCACATTATCCGACAGCTACTTTTGCAACTTCTTACGCAGTGTTGCAAGCATATCCTCGACCATAGCCTCCAATCCCCATTTAGGAGACCAACCCCACTCTTGACGGGCACAACTATCATCGAGCGAATTTGGCCAACTGCGGGAAATCTCCTCCTTCACAGGGTCAATATCGTACTCCATTTCGAATGTCGGGATGTGACGACGCACCTCGGCTGCAAGGATTTCGGGAGTAAAACTCATCGAAGCGATATTGAACGAATTACGGTGTTGCAACTTTGCAGGGTCTGCCTCCATCAGTTCGACAACCGCACGCAGTGCGTCGGGCATATAGAGCATATCCATATATACGTCGCTTGGCACAGCACAAGTGTAGCGGCCGTTGCGTATTGCCTCATAGAAAATCTCAACAGCATAGTCGGTAGTACCGCCACCCGGAAGAGTCTTGTTCGAGATAATACCCGGGAAACGAATCGAACGGGTGTCGAGTCCATATTTGCGATGATAGTAGTTGCTCAACATCTCGCCCGTATATTTGCAGATACCGTAAATCGTTGTTGGCTGCATAATTGTATCCTGCGGAGTCTGATCTTTTGGCGAAGTAGGGCCAAACGCACCGATAGACGATGGAGTGAATACCGCACAATGGTGCTGACGACCAACCTCCAACGCATTCATAAGGGCTCCCATATTTACACCCCAAGCCATCTGCGGATTACGCTCGCCTACCGCCGAAAGCAGTGCCACAAGGTTGAAGATGGTGACGATATGGTAGCGGGCAACGACCGATGCCATATTGGTAGGATTGAGGGCATCGAGCACCTCGAAAGGACCATCTTCCGAGAGCGATTTGCACTCGCGAACATCCGTAGCAACAACCGATTCAGGACCATAAATCGAACGCAAAAACGGTACAAGTTCAGAGCCAATCTGACCACCAGCACCAACTATGAGAATCTTTTTCATCTTTGTATTATTTTTCGATAGCGAAGATACAACTATTTTTTGGATTTTCGCTCCGCTCGCTCCACTTTTTTTGCATCTACCCGCTCGGTTCGCAGCCATCGGGCAAATCGGTATCGAATAAGAATATTCACTCTTACCATCTACAATTCAGCCCATTTGCAAAACCACAATTTGGCTTTTCGGAGGATTTTTAAGTATAAATACCTAAAAAATATTAATAATGTGTTACTACATTCGCAACTGTGTTTGTGCCTATTCGTGTACACACATAAAACAACGCAATCAAACAAGTCACAAATATCAGTAATATGAAGAAATTTTACCTTATTGCAATCGCTGCATTGGTGCTCGGTTTGGGTAGTGTCGCTGCACAGAGCGACAACTCTGCCGATATCCGTATGCAGATTGATTCGCTACAACAGCGTCTTGCGAAGTTGGAGAAGAGAGCCACTACGTGGGACAAAATCAAACAACACTTCAAACTTTCGGGCTTTATTCAGGCCCAATACATTTGGCAGGATGGTGCCGTAGCACGTGACAATAGCGGTCTGTCGCTCACAAAGGGCGAATCGACCTTTAACTTGCGTCGTGCTCGTCTTTCGCTCACAGGCGACATCTTCCGTGGCAAGAAAGCAGGCTCGGCAGACTACCGTTTGCAGGTCGATTTTGCAGGCTCGCCAAAGATTGTCGATTTGTGGATTCGTTACCGTCCGTTCAACGAGTTGGGAATCCAAATCGGACAATTCAAGAATCCTCTCTCGATTGAGAACTCGGAGTACTCGCCACCTTCAAAGTTGGAGTTTATCGACAATGCCCTTATCGTACAACGCTTTATCCATTGCGGTAGCAACGATATGACCGGAGTATCGGCAGCAGGTCGTGAGCTCGGTGCACAGCTCTATGGTGGTTTCATCAAGAACGAGAAGCAGAATTTCAACTATATCACCTACAACCTTGCCGTATTCAATGGCAACGGTATCAACACCAAAGACAACAACAAGTCGAAGGATATCGTAGGTCGTATTATGGTTAATCCTATCAAGAATTTGACGTTGGCTGCATACTATCAGTGGGGCGAAAGCGACCTCTCGTCGTTGAACAAATCGTGGGCTCCACAGATTTTGGACAATGTTGCAAATCCTAAATTTACAGAGATTCAGCGTTATGGTGGCGGTATTGCTTACAATGACAAGAAGGCATTTGCTCGTGCAGAGTATATCAAAGCAAAGACCGGCAGCCTCACATCCGATGGTGCTTACGTATCGGCAGGTTACCGCTTCTGTGGCAAGGGTTTGGTAGCTGCTCGTTTTGAGTACTTCGACGAGGATAACTATGCCGATGGTTGCCAATTCAACTACACCGTAGGTGTAAGCTATGCACCGTGGAAGCATATGTTGCTCCAACTCAACTACACATTGAGCCAATACCACAAGCTCGGTTACCACAACGGCAACTGCATCGCATTGATGGTTACGGGTATTTTCTAATTAGCAAAAATTTGATAGTCTGAAATAGTATGAAAGAGATTTGTAAAAAACTTCTGGTTGAAGATTGGGTTGTGACATTCTTGTCTATACCACTGCTTGTTTTGGCAGGATTGTCGGGTGCGTGTGAGCCTATCAAAAAGGTAATCTCCATACCATCGACTCTTGCTACCGGCGACGCTTGGATAAGCATCGGCACGCTTTTCGTAATCGCATTGGTATTGCTCTATATCGGCAATCGCCTTTTGTCGCGTCCGTTGCGTGGTCTTTTCTGGTCGTTCGTCGTTGTGTTTGCCATCTCGTTGTTGGCTCAACTTACCGCAAAGATTCCGTTCATCAAGCACTACGGCTTCGAGGCTGTATTCTTCTCGGTAATCTTCGGTTTGATTATCCGCAACTGCTTCCACATTCCGGAGTGGCTCAAACCTGCAATTCAGGGCGAGTTCTTCATCAAAATCGGTGTAGTATGTCTTGGTGCAACAATTCTGTTCCGCGACTTTTTGGCAGCAGGTAGTGTGGCATTGATTCAGGGTTGCATAGTTGTATCGTGCGTATGGCTCTTTGCATTCTGGTTGTCGCACAAGATGGGTGTCGATGAGCGTTCGGCAATGACCCTCTCGTCGGGTGTTTCGATTTGCGGTGTGTCGGCTTGTATTACGGCTGCCGGCGTTGCCAATACCGACGGTAAGAAACTCTCGTATATCGTTTCGGTTGTGCTGATTATCGTTGTACCTATGATATATCTGATGCCTTACCTCGCAAAACTTATCGTGCCGCTGCTCACCGAAAATGTCGAGTTGCAGCAGGAGATTGCAGGTGCTTGGATTGGTGGTACGGTTGATACCACAAGTGGCGTAGGTGCTGCATCGGCAATTTACAGCGACGAGGCAAACAAGATTGCAATGATTGTTAAGGCTACACAGAACGTACTTATCGGTGTAGTAGCATTCTGTATCGCAACATACCTCTCGTCGAAGGGTGGCGATGGCAAGTTGCACCGTCCATCGTTCAAGATTGTATGGGATAAGTTCCCTAAATTCGTATTGGGCTTTATCCTCGCATCGGCTGTATTCAGTGCTTTGCAGAATTATGAGATTTTCCCTGACTTTGCGGCGAAGAAACTTGCCGAGACCTCTATG
>JAFVXS010000041.1 GCA_017501025.1 Alistipes sp. | reverse complement strand
CGACAAGCGACCAAAACGCAGGGAAAGGGGCGTTAGAGGCGTTAGGGGTGGCGACCAAAGCAAAAAAACAGCCGCAGAGCGGCTGTCCTAGAAGTCCTAGAAGTCCCAGATGTCCTAACAAAAAGCGAGGGAGTAGAGCGAAAGCCGCGAAGCGGAAGACCTTACAAGACCTTAATTGACTTTACTCGACCTTATCGGCGACAGCCGTTGCTGCAAAGCGGCAAACCTCCCCCTAACGCCCCTAACGCCCCTAACGTCGCTAACGCCTCTTCGGCGACAGCCGTTGCTGCAAAGCAGCAAACAGCAGAGCGGCTGTCCTAAAAGTTTTATTCTATTTCCTACTTACAGCAAGAACCATCAGGCTTGGTATTAATTGTCGGTTTTTGCGGATGTGAGCATATCTAGATCTATCAATTTACCGAGTTCCAAATCTTGTGCATAATCGCCAAATGCTCTCATTCCACCCCAATCATAGAAGGTAAACTCTCCAAAATAGAGGCGATCTTCAACTTCATAAAAATCGACCCTAATAAACGGAATCCCCTTCGAGAGAATCGTTGCCAACTCCTTCATCTTTTCAAATTGCGTAGGTTTTGAAAATTCGGGAACGTGGCGACTAAACCCGTGATTTATATTTACGGGGTTGAAATCCATATCATAGAAGTTCTCAAAAACCACACCACCCTTCACCGTGCAATACATATAGGTCGGAACACCATTGAAACACCAAAACTTATAATCACGCAGTCGGTCGGAAGATTTATCCTCCAATAATTGTTCTGCCAAGATTTTTCTCTCGATATTTTTGTAGGGCCATTCACGTGCTCCATAGTAGTAGTTGCGTTTTAATAGTTTGTTAAAACGCTTGCGCAACGCATTATGGTCGAGGAGGCTCTTATCCTTACAAATCGTGGCTCCACTGCTGTCGTGGTTGGCTTTCAACACAAATTGTTCGGGAAGTTTTGAAAAGTCAATATCTTCATACCTGTCCCAGACTCCATAACACGGCAATACGTACTCATCTCCTATCAAACTAGCAACATACTCCTTGACCTTGTACTTATCCGCCATTATGGTGTATCTCGGATTGTGGTCATACAACTTCAACCAATTGAGTTTTTCATTGAATGTTTTCGGGTGCTTTGTATTGATGCTGTAATTAATGAGTTGTCTGGTCAAACATTTAAGGTATAGTTTTGATGGGATGAATCTGCCCATCCTAATCAAACAAGCAGCTATCACAAGCCGTACTTTTTTAGTCAATTTTGCAAAAAAATTCATCTTCAAATGTTTTTATTGTTGTACTGAAAATCTGTTTTTGTCGTTATAATCGGTAAAATAGCTATTTTGAGCAGAAGGCTACACTCTATTTGCCGATACTTGTATTATCTTGCATTGATACCCGTAGCGGTGGATACCGTACGCGAAATCATATCATCGACACGATAGCTCAAATCGCGTTCCTGTTGCCATACGCGGATACGCACCAGCGGATGTGCCTCCTCCTTCATATCGATAGCCAGAGTCAGGATACCCTCGTCCGAGTAGTTGTTCGAGTAGTAGAACTGTCGCAACTGCACCGCATAGATACCCTCTTTCGACTCGTAGCCCTTCTCGGTGGTACACTCCGTAAAGCGGACGTTGATAAACTCCTTCGCCATAAAACTCTTCGAGAGGTTTTGCAGATACTCCTCTGCCGAGAGTTGCGTATAGACCGCACGACCATCGACCACAAGGTCCTGCTTGTCGGCATATTTCCGCTTGCTCTTTTGCAGCACACGGCCTACGACAATATAGGCATCTTTGGCGAATACCTTTTTGATATACTGATAGTTACGCAGACAGTATGCGGTACGATAATCCTCCAAGAACGTAAGCAGAGCCAACCTTGCACGGTCGTCCCAACGCTTGTTCATAATCACGGTCTCGGTCTCCAACGCAAGTTTGTATGCCACCGACTCGATTTTGTGGGTGCGGCAGTGGATACGGAAGACCACATCCTCGACAAACGATTTGTTGCCTTTGAATTTGAGTTTCAGCGGTATAGCACGGCACAACACCAACGAATCGTACTTGATAAACTCCCACTGCGGAACACGCATAGCCACCGGATTGCCCTCCTTGACGATACGTTTGTAATCCGCCCACGCAGCCGGCGTAAAGAGTGGGCTGATATCGTCGGTCGAGTGCTTCATAAACGATGCCGTAACACGATTTACAATCGCAAGATATGGCGACGCATCCTCATCCATCGGCTTAATCGGATGAAACTCCTTCTCCTGTGCCTTCTCCAACGCAATCTGCTCGGCCAGAGCCTTCGATGGGGCAACCTCGCCACTCAAAATCTCGCTGCGGGCAACCTTCACACCCTTTGGGCGGCTCGGAATCCGCTTGATGCTGCCGTCGAAAATCGGGGTTTGACCAAGCACAGCATAGACCATAGGCTCGTTTTGGCGGGCAATATCCTTCGAAGCACAGTCGATACGAATCTCGATATTGTCGTTCAACCGCTTCATTGCAATCATTCCTCGGCCATCCTTAATCGACTCGCCACAGACCATTGCCGAGCCATCGTGATAGTCGAAGGTGATATTCGAGAGGGGTTTATCTTCATACTTGAACGCCAACGAGACCAAATAGGGGAACTGCTCGCTCTCCTTGTCCTGACGAATATCTACCACCTCAACCGTAATATTGTCGAGCACCTCTCGAATCAGCGATGGCAGGGCAACACGAGCCGAAGCACCGTCGCTCATCACGATATCCTCGTTGGGATAGGTATCCAACAGCAACTTTGCCCACGCATAGGAGCGGAGCACATCCTCGGGGTTATAGCTTACCGAAGCGGTCGAGATATAGTTCTCGATTCGCTCACGAAGGCGGTCGTAGCGGTGTTGCCAATCCTCGACCTTCATATAGCAAAGTACCTGATACTCATCGTTTTCGGTGAGGATAACTTCGCGTTTGACATTTTCGAGGTAGAGGTTCGCCAGACTTGTCATCTTCACATCGGTCGAGACGCTTGTAGCAGCACCTCCACCCGCCTGCTGCGTACCCATTGTGGTATTCGAGGTGGCGATAAGCTGCATTGTCGATTGCGAAAGCGACAGCAGAGCCATATCGCACGCCTTGGTTAGGTCGGCATTGGTCGAAATAGCCCATACGTGGCGACTGAACTCCTGATCGGCCATCACCGAGCGGGCTGCAACACTCCAACTGCGCTGGTGGGTTGCCGTAGCCTCGTTTCCGAAAATTAGTGTGCAAAGTACTACAAGTAGCAAAAATCTCTTCATATCGTTTGGTTTTTTTGTTCTTTGTTTTTCATCGGCTCTGCCGATGCGGCTATTTTGCTGCTTTGCAGCAACTTCGAGGGCTTTGCCCTCAAAGGCTAGGACATCTGGGACTTTTAGGACATATAGGACAGCCACTCTGCGGCTATTTTTTTTGCTTTGGTCGCTCTCCCTAAACTCCCTAAACTCCCTAAATTCCCTAATCTCCCTTTTGCGG
>JAFVXS010000040.1 GCA_017501025.1 Alistipes sp. | reverse complement strand
CTTCTTGTCGGCTGACGCATTCGGTGTATTGCCTCCTGTATCGATTTTGACTCCGGAGCAGTGCAAATACTACTTCTTGTCGGGCTTTACTGCAAAGTTGGCAGGTACCGAGCGTGGTATCACCGAGCCTACTCCAACATTCTCGGCTTGTTTCGGTCAGGCTTTCTTGGAGTTGCACCCAACAAAGTATGCAGAGGAGTTGGTTAAGCGTATGGAGAAGAGCGGTGCGAAAGCATACCTCGTAAATACAGGTTGGAACGGTACAGGCAAGCGTATCTCGATTCGCGACACTCGCGGTATCATCGACGCTATCCTCGACGGTTCGATTCTCTCGGCTCCTACAAAGCAGATTCCAATCTTCAATTTCGAGGTTCCAACCGCATTGCCAGGTGTTGATCCTGCAATCTTGGACCCACGCGACACATACGCTGACGTTGCCGAGTGGCAGACAAAGGCAGAGGATTTGGCTTCGCGTTTCGTTAAGAACTTCAACAAGTACACCACAAACGAGGCCGGTAAGGCTTTGGTTGCAGCTGGTCCAAAGTTGTAATTCGCAAACGACCAAACAAAAATATGGGTTGCTTCGTGGAAGCAACCCATATTTTGTTACTGGGGAAACACCCTTATTTGAACACTTCGTTCAACAGGGCAGCCAATCGATAGCCTGCACGGGCCAGACAGCGATCTTGTGGCAACTCCATAAGGTTGGACTGCTCACGCGACATCAAAAATTCAGGAGCAACCCCCTGATAGAGAGGCTTGCACTCACGACCCATATCGGCAGCCCAATCACGAATCGAGCCCTTTTGGAACTCCTCGCGACGTTCGCCGTGACACAAATCTACATCCTCGGCATAGAACTCTGGTGTAAATACTCTGTGGCGATTTATCAATGATGAATCCCAAAAACGTCGCCACGTTGTCTTCGATTTAGCAAACTTCTTGCCCTTGCGACCATTCGAGATATAGAATACAAAACTCTTCTTCGATTGCGGAATGTCGGCAATTCGCACGTGTGCAACATTGTGAATATCGCCCATAACGTGTATCACCGTACGCAAAGCTGCAACAACTGTCGAATCGCTATGCTCCGCACGATTTGCAAGAACATCCTTGCACTGCTCCAAAGCAGCCACACCGTCCTTTTTCGATACCGAACGCAAATTGGCATCAAGCACGGCATACTGCCACGATGCCGTATATTTTGTATTCTCCTGACGGAAAAGCGAATCAAGCCACATAGCATTCTCACGCAACGAGCCACCCAAGATAGCCTGACACTGCTCTTTTGCAGTCGGAGTAAGATGACGCTCTGCCAACGCAGCGATAGTTTCGTGTCCAAGACGATTCCAACCAAAAGCCTCGGTTGTAAATATTACGGCACACACAAATAGTATGGTTTTCAGTATCTGTTTCATAACATTCCCCTCCTACTACTTTTTGAAAATTTCGTTTAACACATAGGCCAAGCGATATGCACCACGCTGAATCTGCTTATGACATATAGCCTTCATTCGTGCGTGACTCTCTTCGGGCAGCTCGGTAACCTCTGTATCGAGTGGCAACAGAGTATATATTTCTCGCATTTCGACAGCATTTTGCGTAGCCCAATCATCAACTGTTCCACTGCAAATATCGGCAATCTCGGCAGGAGTCAAAGTGTCGAGATTTTTGCGATAATCCTCAATCGTCCATTTAGGATTGTAGATATCGGGCGACTGATCCCAATAGGCGTGAAACTTATCTTTTTTGCCTTTACGCAAAATCTTGCCTTGTTTGAGATGTGGCTCCTCCAAATACTTCGTATGAGATGGGCAGTGCATATCTCCCACCATATGGATAAGATATTTCAGATTGTCACAAACAATCGAATCCTTCAACTTCTTGTAACGTTTCATCTCGCGACAAATGCGTTTAATTTGGCGTGCGGCATTATCCGTCATATCGGCAAGGTGCTTATTATCCTTACCAACCGGCACACTGTGCCACGACGATGTCTCGGCAAACGGCTCATAGAAACGCCAATAGTCCATCCACGATGCGTGATATGGCAAAGTGTGGTGGAGATAATCTCGACACTTTTGCTTTGCCTGCGGAGTAAGATTCTGCTCGGCAATATAGGCTATTACGGAGTGTCCTGTACCGCCCCAGCCCAATGCACGATAGCCTGCTCCTGTTGTAGCGAGCAGAGCTACCAATAATAGAAATTTTTTCATTGTCTTAATATAAATTTAGGTATTACTCTCTCTGTTTCGAATCTATAATAATCGTCACGGGTCCGTCGTTCAGCAACTCAATCTGCATATCGGCACCAAACTCCCCACGTGCCACAGGTCGCTCGACGTAGGCTGCAAGACGCTCGACAAACTGCTCATACATAGGACGCGAAATCGCCTCGGGAGCCGAACGAATATAGGAGGGTCTGTTCCCCTTGCGTGTAGATGCGTGGAGCGTAAATTGACTGACAGCCATAACCTCTCCCCCGATTTGATTTACATCCAGATTCATAACTCCGGCCTCATCGTCAAATACACGCAGGCGGGCAATCTTACCGCACAACCAATCGATATCGTCAATATTGTCGGCAGCCTCTATACCCACCAACACCATCAGACCTCGACCGATTTCGCTAAAAAGTTTGCCTCCAATCGACAGACGGCTATACTGCACACGTTGAATACAGACTCTCATTTATACTGACTAATTTGGGGTTGTTTATATACCGTTTCGATTATATCGCCTATATAGATACACTCTAACGGCAAAGGTTAAATTCAAAATATTGCCAAAGATTATCATCCGTAGGCACGGGAGCCGTAATCTCTATCCGTTCGTGACGCACAGGGTGGTCGAACGACAGACTACGCGAATGGAGCGATATGCCGCCACCGACGTTCGAGCGTTTGGCACCATACTTCAAATCGCCTTTGATTGGCGAGCCTATTTTCGATAGTTGTGTTCGGATTTGGTGATGACGTCCCGTCAAAAGTTCCACCTCAACAAGCGAATAGCGGTCACTCACAGCAAGAAGCGTATAACGCAACTCTGCCAACTTTGCATCACCCTTCGGCTTGTCGTAAGCATAGGAACGGTTAGTACGTCCATCACGCAGAATGTAGTGCGTCAAATGCTGACTATCATACTCGGGACGCTGTTCGACAATCGCCCAATAGCGTTTATCGATTTTGCGATTGCGAATCATCTCGTTGAGTCGGGCAAGTGCCTTCGAGGTCTTGGCAAAGAGTACCGCACCGCTGACAGGTCGGTCTATGCGGTGTACCACACCCAAAAACGCATCACCGGGCTTATTATCGCGACAAACCAGAAATCGTTTGATCTCATCCTCCAGCCACGCTTCCCGCTCT
>JAFVXS010000039.1 GCA_017501025.1 Alistipes sp. | reverse complement strand
TTTGTCAAATTCTTATTTTCGATTTTATTTCGCCGATTGATTGCGGTGTGGCTAAATTATTGTATAGCAACAGATTAACGGGATGATAATAAAATTGTTTTTTTGTTTAGGTTTATTGCAAAAAAAGAGTTACCTTTGTCGCCGAAAAATAAAAATAGGTGTTTGAATAGAACAAAGTAGTACAATCAATATCAAATTTCAAAAAAACTATGATTAAAAACAGCAAGAAGGTGTACAATGCACCGGTAATGAGAGAGTGCAATGTCCGCATCGAGAGCGGCTATGCAGTAAGCGTCGTTGTTGATGGTATCGACAATGGCGAGAGTGAAAATTGGGGTACAATCTAAAAAACAGTAACGGCTATGAAAAATCTTTTCAAATCTTTGATGCTCGTTGCTGTAGCAGCAATGGCATTTGCTTCGTGTGCAAAATCTGATGATGTGGCTGTTGGTCGCAAAGTTGATGTTGTGTTGAATCTCCAAGTTGATGATGTTCGTACATCGTTTGGTGAGCCTACCGGCACTACCTACCCTGTAAAATGGGATGGTGATGAGGAGTTGAAGATTTCGTTGAACTACACCTCTGCAAAGGATGCAGATGTAGTGGTTGCAGATGGCAAGGCATCGGTTTCGACAACTTTGACCGCAGAAGAGGGCACAACAGAGTTTACTATTTTGGCTCTTTCGCCAGCTTCGTCGTTTGTTGGTTTGAGCGGTGGTACTTACAAGTCGTGGAACGTAATGATTCCTACTGCACAGACTCCTACCGCGACTTCGTGCGATGCAGCTGCACAGATTTTGGCTGCAAAGAGTGCAACTTCGACAGTTTTGGAGGGTGCTCACAATGTAACATTCAACCACGTAACTGCTTATGGTAAGATGTCGTTCTTGAATCTTGCTTTGGGTGAGGCGAAGATTGCATCGGTAGAGATTACCTCGTCGAAGGATATCGCAGGTCGTTTCTACTACTATCCGGAGACCAAGACTACGACCGTAAACAGCGGTTCGAAGACTATTGCTGTCACTACCGAGGCTGCCGAAAACATCTGGTTTGCTTGTGCACCGGTTGATTTGTCGGGTTCGGCTTTGAAGGTTGTTGTAAATACCGATAAGGGTACCTTCACAAAGGAGGTTACTATGCCTGCGGGTGCAGTTCTTACACCTGGTAAGATTGCCGAGTTCAATGTTGATATGGCAGGTATTACCATCGAGGCTCCTGTTAAGTATGAGTTGCTTCTCAATGCCGCAAACCTCACAGCCGGTGACTATGCAATCATCGTTGCTGCGGATACAGATGTTGCAATCAGCACTACACAGAACAATAACAACCGTGGTGAGGCTGCTGTGACTATCGAGGGTAACTACGTTGTAAGCCCGGGTGATGCTGTTGAGGTATTCTCTGTTGAGGCAGGTACCAAGGCTGGCACATTTGCATTTAAGAGTGCTACCGGTTATATCTTCGCTGCATCGTCATCGTCGAACTATATGAAGACACAGGCAACTAACAACGACAATGGTAGCTGGAAGATTACCGTTACCGATGGTGTTGCAGATGTAGTTGCACAGGGTGCAAATACTCGTAATTGTATGCGTCACAATACAACGAGCAGCGTATTCTCGTGCTACGCTTCGACATCGTCTGTTGCAGAGAAGGTTAAGATTTACTACATCTCGAACAATACCGATCCTATGATTTCGGCTGCCAACATCAACGATGTTCCGGCAGAGGGTGTTACTAATGCAACTGCCGAGATTTCGGTACGTAACCTTACCGAGGCTGTTGTTGCAACTTGCGACGGTACGGTAGTAACTGCTGCATCGGTTAGCGGTTCGACTTTGACCTACACTGTTGCTGCCAATACAGGCGAGGCTCGTGAGGGTTGGATTAAGTTGGCTGCAAACGGTGTAGAGTGCACAATCGCAGTTTCGCAGCAGGTATCGGCTGCTATGGCAAAGTACTATGTTAAGGTTAGCGAGGTTTCGGCAACCGGTAAGTATATGATTGTTGCAGGTACAAAGGCTGCTGCAATTTTGGGTGGTACCAAGACTTACGGTTACTTGCCTAGCACCAATGTAACTATCGAAGCAGATAAGATTGTTGTGGATGAGACTACCGAGTCGCTTGCTTGGGAGATTACCGCAGTTTCGGGTGGCTACACCATCAAGGGTTCGGACGGCAAGTATCTCTATCAGACAGGTACTTACAACTCGTTCAACCTCACTACTTCTGCAACACAGGAGGGTGCTGTTTGGAGCATTGCACCAAATACTGATGGTACATTCACTATTAAGAATGTGCTGAAAAACAAGATTTTCCAGTACACCACAGGTTACAACACATTCAGTGCATACGCATCTTTGCAGGCTGACGGCTCGATGCCATCGCTCTATAAGTTGGAGGAGTAATCCGTTCTACTATTAAATAGACGAGGGCGTTCGGGATTCCGAACGCCCTTTTTTGCACCTTTTTGGCGAGCGTAGTGCTGCAAAACAGAAAGAGATGTCGATATTTTTCGACATCTCTTTGCTTCGTTTCACTTTGCGGAAAGAGGGGGATTCGAACCCCCGAAACCCTTTTGGGGTTTACTCGCTTTCCAGGCGGGCCAGTTCAACCACTCCTGCATCTTTCCTTGTTCGAGGTGCAAATATACTATTTTTTTTGCAATTGGCAAATTTCCGCAGTTGCACATCGCAAAAATGGCTACTTATGCTCGCTGCAACACCCTCCGCAGCAGCCGTCGTTTTCGTGGTGTCGCAATACGGTGTGGGCGACGTGTCCGTGCGTAACGATTTGAATAGGGCAGTTGTAGTTATCGAGCTGCTCCTGTGTTATTACGTTCGAGTCGTGGCGGTGTACGGTGCGATTTACGCAGACTATGGACTTGACGTGGCTCGAAATTGTGCCTACGTCGTGCGATACCATCACGATAGCCATTTTTGCCGACAGCTGCTCCAACATTGCGTATAGTTCGCCCTCGAATTGGTTATCGACGTATGTTGTAGGCTCGTCCATAATCAGCAGTCGGGGCTCGGCGATTATGGCACGACAGAGCAACGCTCGCTGCATCTGACCGCCCGATATCTCGCCAATCTGTCGGTTGGCAATCGCATCGATACCTGTTCGCTGCATCAACTCTGCGGCACGTTGTCGCTCGTTTGAGCCGTAGCGGTGCCAAAATCCGCGTTCGCTTTGCAGTCCCGACATCACAACATCTGCCACCGTAATCGGGAATGTGCGGTCGAATATCGACTGTTGTGGCATATATCCGATAAGTCGCTGTCCGTTGCGGAATAGCGACGGTGCGATTTCGATTCGACCCTCGTAAGACACGCTGCCTAATATCGCCTTTATAAGCGAGGTTTTTCCGCCACCGTTGGGGCCTATAATGCCTATAAAGTCATTGTCGAATATATCGAGCGAAGCGTTTTCTATCGCTGTGCAGTCGTCGTAGCGGACGCTTACGCCCTCTAATGAAACTATCCTCTCCATTGTGCTATTGGCAAATTTGATGGACGATATGGCGAATGTTCTCGATGCAATTCTCGGCGAGCGGGTCTATTTCGACAGGCTCGGCGCCGATATCGCGACATACGGTCTCGACTGTCGAACGTGGAAATTCACGCTGATAGAATATGCGTTGTATGCCGTCCTGACGTGCTTTGTCGATTATCTGTGCAATACGCTTTACGCTCGCCTCTTTGCCATCGTTTTCGATAGCCACCTGCTCCAAACCGTAGTCGCGGGCGAGATAGGTCAGTGCGGGGTGGTAGATGATAAAGTATGGCTTTCGGGCGGTCTTGCAGAGTTCGCTACACTCCTCGTCCAAATCGAGCAACTGCTCACCAAGTCGGATATATCGCTCGTGGTACTTCACCGAGTCGGGCATAGCGGCCTCTATCGCTTCGTATATGTTGCGGGCAATGTGCATCAACGAGCGTGGCGATGCCCAAATATGGGGGTCTATGCCGTGATGATGATGCGATGCGTGCTCTGCTGCCAAATGCTTGCCCTTTTCGAGTGGTTTTGCGGTGCTGTTTGGTGTGTGATGGTGGTGGTGACACTCGCCCTCTATAAGCTCGATATTGCGGCTTATATCGACTACTCGGACATCGTCGCCTATGCGTTGCATTATCGCCTTTTCGAAATCGAGCAACGAGGTGGCAAAAACCCACCGCGCCGAGCCTATTTCGACCATCTTGCGGGCGGATAACTCGAAAGTTTCGGGCGATGCACCCTGTGGCAAAATCACCTCGACCTCATAGTCGTCGCCAACAATCTCCTCGACCAACTGTTTTAGTGGAGGAATGGTCACATATACCACATTGCGTTGCTGCGGAGCCGAACAGCCGTAAATGAGTGCCAATATCAGCACTATTATTATATAAGGTATCGCTCTTCTCATAGACCTGCTATTTTGGTTGTAAAACACACTCCGCAAAGTTAATACATATTTTGAAAAGCCATCGCTCTAAACGAAAAAAATGGCGGACAATAGGACGAATAGGACAAATAGGACTTTTAGGAGAGCCGCTTTGCTGTTTGCTGCTTTGCAGCAACGGCTGTCTCCGATAAGGTCGAGTAAGGTCAATTAAGGTCTTGTCAGGTCTTCCGCTTCGCGGTTTTCGCTCTACTCCCTCGCTTTTTGCTTTGGTCGCTCTCCCTAAACTCCCTAAATTCCTTAAATTCTCTAATCTCCCTATTGCGGTGCCGTGGTCGCCCGTCCTATTTGTCCTAGCCGTCCTATTCGTCCTATTGCGGCGCGTGGTCGCTTGTCGTTGTTTTGGTCGCTTGTCGTTGTTTTGGTCGCTTGTCGTTGTTTTGGTCGCTTGTCGTTGCTGTGGTCGCTTGTCG
>JAFVXS010000038.1 GCA_017501025.1 Alistipes sp. | reverse complement strand
ATACCACACCGATGCCCATCATCAATCGTATGCAGGCTCCTATTTGTCGGCAGCCGTGGTCTATCAAACCATATATCGCCAACCGTTCGACGAGAATGTATCGGATGCCAAATTGCCACACGATGTTGCTGCATATCTGCGTAGTGTAGCCGAGCGAGTAGTACTAAAAGGCGAGCGTTGGCAAAAAAAATAGGGATTTCGGGAACAATATAACCCAAAAATTTGTACCTTTGTACAATTGTAAGACAATTCAATGTTTAATCTAACTTTATAGAAGCTATGACAATCAGAGAAAGAATGGACAAGGCGCTTGAAATGGCCGGTCAGACCAAAGCTGCCGAAGTTTCGCAAGGTGCCCTCAAAAGCACTCCTGCTCTTTTCAAAAAGTTCTTCCCAGGTGAGAAGGCTGTCGTAATTACAGACCAATTTGTCTGGACTGCTGCTGGTGAGGCTGTTTATAACATTATGAACGCCGAGGGAGTTCCTTGTGAGAAGTTTGTTATTCCTGACAAGAGTTTCCACGCAGAGTGGAAGTATGTCGAGATGATTGAGGATGTCCTCAAACAGTACGACGCAATCGCAATCGCAGTTGGTTCGGGCGTTATCAACGACGTATGTAAGTTGGCATCGCACCGTCTTGGCAAACGTTATATCTGTATCGCTTCGGCTGCTTCGGCAGATGGTTATACCGCTTCGGGTTCGGCTATCGTTAAGGATGGTTCGAAGCAGACCTTCATCTGCCCTACTCCACTCGTAATTATCGGTGACTCGGACGTTTTGCGTAACGCTCCTGCACGTTTGACCGTAGCAGGCTATGCTGACTTGGCTGCAAAAGTTCCTGCATCGGGTGAGTGGATGATTGCTGACTTGTTCGGCACAGAGCCTATCAACCCACCTGCTTGGAGTGCTATTCACGATATGTTGCCAGAGTTGTTGGCAGATGCACAGGGTGTAGCAGAGCGTAGCGTAAAGGCTGTTGAGAACGTATTTGCAGGTTTGGCTATGTCGGGTGTTGCAATGCAGATTGCTAACGACACACGTCCTGTTTCGTGTGCAGAGCACCTTTACAGCCACATTCTCGATATGACAGGTCACACATTTGAGGATCGTATCGTATTGCACGGTTTCCAGGTATCGGTTGGTACTGTTACTATGTGTGCATTCTTCGACGAGTTGCTCAAAATGGACCTCACTCAAATCGATGTTGATAAGTGCGTTGCTGCTTGGCCTACAAAGGAGCAGGAGATTGCACGTGCAACAGAGTTGTTCAAGAACTTCCCTGTACCTGAACTCGGCCCTACCGAAATCAGCAAGAAGTGGCAGTCGCCAGAGGAGGTACGCGAGCAGCTTACACGCGTTAAGCAGACTTGGCCGGAGTTCCGCGAGAAACTTCGCCAGCAGGTTTACACCTACGAGAAGATGCGTGACTTGTTCGTAACAGCAGGTGCTCCTGTTGAGCCTACACAGATTGGCGTAAGCCGTGCACAGTGGGCATCGAACACTCACCTCGTTCAGTTGATGCGTTGGAGAATCAACCTCTTCGACTTGGCAAAGCGTGTTCAAATCTTCGACACACTCCACGCACGAGTATTCGGCAAGGGTGGCGTTTTGGAGGCATAATTTGCTACCATACAATGCAAAATACGGGAGGCTCAATAAGAGAATCCTTTTCGGCGGTGAAATCAATTCACCGCCGAATTTGTTTATGGGCAGAGCGACAGATTGTTTGATGGCGAAATATGTTTTCGTGCAATAATTGATTAAGAAGAGGTTTTGTTATTTATATATTGGGTCCTATATGTAGCCTAAATTTGTACTGATTAGTTGGACTTTGCAAAAAAATACTTAATTTTGTAGAAACATTAAAGATT
>JAFVXS010000037.1 GCA_017501025.1 Alistipes sp. | reverse complement strand
ATGATGCACTTCTCGTTGGCGTTCTATGTCGCTTTGGTGTCGGTGATTCCTTATGCCATATACGAGTTGTGGCTGTTCGTTCGCCCGGCTCTCTCGAAGAGCGAACGTCGCAGTACATCGCGTTTCGTCCTCTATGCCGTTATCTGTATGCTGTTGGGCGTTGGTTTTGGCTATTTTATCCTCTCGCCTATATCTGTCGATTTTTTGAGCAACTACGTTTTGAGTGACCGCATCGCCAACTACATAGACACCGCATCGTATATATCATTGGTATCGACTCTTACGCTCGTTTGCGGTGTGATGTTCGAACTTCCTGTGATAGTATATTTCCTCGTCAAGGCACATATTCTCACTGCGGCATTTATGCGAAAATATCGTCGTCACGCTCTTGTGGTATTGACAATATTGTCGGCTCTGTTTACCCCACCTGATGTGTTCAGTATGGTGTTGGTAATGATTCCTTTATATGTTTTGTATGAGACGAGCATCTGGGTAGCTATGGTTGCCGAACGTCGAATACCTACAAAAAAATCGTAAAAAAGGAATACAATTTAGATTTTTTTTCTAAATTTGCGGTTGATAAGACTTCAGGGCAGGGTGTAATTCCCTACCGGCGGTGATAGTCCGCGACTCCCGAAAGGGACTGAATCGGTGAAATTCCGATACCGACGGTATAGTCCGGATGGAAGAAGTTTTCATAATATTGTGTATGTACGATGCTTTGCAAGCACGTGCCTACTCGTTTGTGAAGGTCCTGATGTTTTTATGTCACGACCTATTTTTTTTGTTATATGAAGCGTATATTTACCCTACTAATCGCACTCTTGGTTGTTACATCGGCCGTAGCCCAAACAACAACATCCTCAATTTCGGGCAGAGTATTGGATGAAAATCGGAAGCCTGTACTCGGAGCCGCTATTGTTGCAACTCACGCAGCAACATCGACCACTTATGGAACACACTCCTCCGAATCGGGTATATTCCATATCGACGGTATGCGTTCGGGTGGCCCATACAAAATCGAGATATCGTACGTCGGCTACACCACTGTTCGTTATGACGATGTATCGTTGGCGTTGGGCGAAGAGCGGGTATTCGACATAGAATTGAAGAGTTCAAACGATATCGATAACATTGTCGTTGTAGCCAATGATTTAGGTGGCGCAAATTCGGGTGGCAATCACAACTTCGACACAAAGAGTATTGATGTAGTTCCAACCGTATCACGCTCGCTCTACGATGTTGTACAACTTGCACCACAAGTGTCGGCAATGCCCGAAGGTGGTGTGTCGATTGGCGGAGCCAGCAACCGATACAACTCGTTCCAAATCGACGGTATTCCGTCAAACGATATGTATGGACTCACTCCGACAGGCACAAACGGTGGCTTGAATGATGCAAACCCATTGCCACTGGATGCCATCGAGGAGATTAGAGTCAGCTCATCGCCATACGATGTTCGCGAAAGCGGATTTACGGGTGGCTCGATAAATGTAACAACCAAATCGGGTACCAATACATTTGCAGGTAGTGCCTACGCATACTATAACAATAATAAGTTCTATGGCAAAGGCCCTAACAATACCCCACTTGCCAAACAATCGACACAGACATATGGTGCATCGTTGGGCGGTGCAATCGTTCGCGACAAGTTGTTCTTCTTTGTCAATGGCGAATTTGGCAAGAGTTCAACCCCTTCGTCTTACTATCCGGGCTCTGTCGGTTGTGCGATAAGCGAGGCCGATGCTCAAATCATAGCCGACAAATATGAGTCGCTGACAGGATATAATGGTGGCGGATACGGAGGACGTGACGTTGAACGAATTACGGGGTCGCTCATTGCTCGTCTGGATTGGAATATTTCCGACAAACACAAATTTTCGCTCCGTTACAACTTCCTTGACGCTTCAAAAGATACATATAGTAATACATTAAACAGCTATTTGTTCAACGGCACAGGCTACAAAGGAGTAAGTCGAACTCACTCGTTGATTGGCGAACTCAACTCCCGTATATCGCAAACGCTCTTTAACTCGTTGCGAGTTGGCTACACCCGTGTCTTTGATACGCGTGAAAGCGATGCACGGCTACCGTATGTCACCATCTCCAAACTTCGTGATGGCGACCGCACATCCGTATCAATCGGAACAGACCCTTATTGTGCGATGAATGCTCTGACACAAAATGTGATTACCATTTCGGACCACCTCTCTATATATAAGGGTAATCACACCATTACGGTTGGAACGGATAATGAGATATTCTTGGCGGATAATCTCTATATCGCCAATTCGCTCGGCTCCTACACATACAACACGCTTGCAGACTTTTTGAGCGATACGCCATCGTCGTTTGTGTGTAACACTCCGATTGGCGACCCTGCAACGCACGTCAAATCGGCTCAATTCGGATTTTATATTCAGGATAAGTGGAGTATTGGTAATTTTACCCTCTCCTATGGTTTGAGGGCAGATATTCCCGTACTATTCAATCAACCACTCGAAAATCCGACCTTTAATGCGACAGATATTGCGGCGAAATACAATATTGCAACCAACAATAAACCTCGTACAAATATTCTCTGGTCGCCACGCATCGGATTCAGATGGCGTGCATATAGCAGTGCAAATTATACGGCAACATTGTACGGAGGCGTAGGTCTCTTTTCGGGACGAGTACCGTTTGTATGGGTCTCGAACTGTTACAGCAATACGGGTATGACCCAGAATGGATATATGTTGTATGGCTCGGATATCCCTGCATTCGGAAATATTCCTACGGGTAACAGCACTGTATCAAATCCTAATATCAATGTTGTCGATACATCGTTCAAATATCCACAAGTATTGCGTGCAACTATTGGGCTCGAACAGCGTATCGGGCACGGTTGGCATATCGCAATCGAAGGCTCGTTCTCAAAGACCTTCAACAACATCTATTTCGACAATTATGTTGCACAAGACTACGGAAATAAGCTCTATGCTGTATCGGCAGCGGCTGCGAATGACAAGAATGTAACGCCATACTACAACTCGTCGCTGAAATCGCAATATGCCTCGATATATCATCTATACAACACCAATAAGGGTTACACATACTCGATGTTTATTTCCGCATCCAAAGCCTTTGATTTCGGTTTGAGTGCATCGGCAACATATACATTCGGTCACTGTTCAGTATCAATGACGGCGCATCATCGCAGGCTGCAAGTAATTGGGGCAAATGCTATGCAATCGACACTTACAACCGCCAATTGACCTATTCGATTTACGACTATCCGCACAAGTTTACGGCAATGCTCTCCTATTCGAAGCGATACGGAAAACTATTCGGAACTACCGTTTCGTTGATTTATCGAGCTAATTCGGGTATGCGTTACTCGCTGACTTACTACAAAAACGGAGTGGATGTCAATGGTGACTCGTATCGTGGTAACTCGCTGATATATATCCCTACCGAGAGTGAATTGCAGCAGATGAATTTCGAGAACGATGCACAACGACAAGAGTTCAATGCCTTTATCGAGTCAAACGAATCTCTGCGTTCGCAACGAGGCTCTTATTCGCGTCGCAATTCGATGCAGGCACCGTTTGAGCACCACCTCGATTTGCACTTCGCACAAGACTTCTATTTTGGCGAAAAGAGCGGACGCAAACTGCAACTCACGCTCGATATTATGAATTTGGGTAATCTCTTCTGCAAGGATTGGGGCAAATACTACTATATCGATGACTATAAACTCTCGCCGGTCGAGATATACGCACTCGATGACGACGGTCAGGGCAATAAAACTCCTAAATACCGCTATCTTGGTGCCGAAGTCACAACAAACGACCTGCTCTCACGCTGGCAGATGCAAATTGGTATCAGAGTGGTATTCTAACCCCTAACTGCTGTAAAAAAAATCACCTCCCGATATTGTCGAGAGGTGATTTTTTTTGTATTTGCCCCACTATTTCAGCAACAACTTGCGGAGTTGGTGGCAGCTTTCGGCGGGGTTTAGGCGTTGGAAATAGAAGCCGTTGATACCACAAGCGATTGCTGCATCGACATTCTCGGGGCGGTCATCCATAAACAGTGTCTCCTCCGCCTTTAATGCAAAGCGTTCGAGCAGCGTTTCATAAATCTCGCGTTCGGGTTTGGTTGTGTGGGTTTCGCACGACACAACATCGCCCTCAAAGTATTTATAGACATCCTGCCGACGAAGATAATCGATATAATCTTTCGACATATTCGACAAAACGTAGAGATGATAGCCCTCACGTTTCAGGTCGATAATCAGGCTACGTGTTTCGGCTATCTCGTCCTGATACTCTATTGCCGACAACATCATCCGCTTTACGGTCGGCATATCACACTGTCGCAGCTCGGCGAGTTGCGTAGCGACCCACTCTGCCTCTACGACTCCCCTATCGTAGTCATTCCAAAATTTTGGCAACGGCTCGCCCGTATGCACAAAGTTGAAAAATTCGATAATCTCACGCGGACAACTCTGGTCGTTACGGTCAAAAACCACACCCGCAAGGTCAAAAACTACGTTTTTTATCATATTT
>JAFVXS010000036.1 GCA_017501025.1 Alistipes sp. | reverse complement strand
TTGCGTGGTTACGAAGATGGCGATTTGGACCCTATTACCGACCGCTACTCTATCGGCTATAATAAATATACATTGGAGTTGCGCTACCCTGTAATTCTCAAACCATCGTCGCAAATCTACGTACTCGGTTTCTTGGAGGCCGGTAACGGATTCTCGTCGTGGAAAGAGTTTTCACCATTCAAGGTTAAGCGTTCGGCCGGTCTCGGTATTCGATTGTATCTGCCTATCGTAGGTATGTTGGGTATCGACTGGGGTTACGGATTCGATCCACCGGCAGGAAGTTCGGAGCGTAGTGGCAGCCAATTCCACTTCGTGATTGGTCAGAACTTCTAATCGAACGAGTAAAAATTACTCTTTGGCAGAAATTTTGAGGTCCATAACACAAACACTAAAAGAGAAAAGTTATGAAACGACTATTTTTGGCAGCGACCATCGCACTATTGAGCATAGGCTACGCAGTAGCACAAAAGAGTATTGTTGTCGATAGCGAAAAAGTTTTCCGCTCGATAGCAGATTACAACACTGCACTCGCAACACTCGACAAGGAGTCGAAAGATTATCAGGCGGCAGTAGATGCAAAATTTGCAAATATCGAGAAGTTGTATAACACCTATACGCAGCAGAAGGCACAGTTGCCACAGAGCGAGCGTACTCGTCGCGAACAGGAGATTTTGGCATTGGAGCGTAGTGCAACAACCTATCAGGAGTCGATTTTCGGCACAGATGGCGTAATGATGAAACGCCGCATCGAACTTATTCAGCCTATACAGCGTCGTGTATTTGCTGCAATCGAGGAGTATGCCAAGCAGAATGGCGTGGATATCGTCCTCGACAAGGCATCGAACGCATCGTTGCTATACAATTCGGCTGCTGCCGACCATACCCAGCAAATCATCGCAATTTTGAGTAAATAGACAAACAAAAAATAATTAAAAACAAAACAGAAAAACGTATGAAAAACATTCTTAAACTAGCCCTCGTAGTTGCTGCCGTTCTCTCTTCGACAACACTCTATGCACAGAAGTTCGCACGCATCAATTCGCAGGAAGTACTTACAGTAATGCCTGAAACCAAGGAGATGAATACCAACCTCGAAGCATTCAGCAAGGAGTTGCAGGAGCAAATCGAGCAAATTCAGGTTGAATTCAACAACAAATATGCCGAGTTCGAGAAGGGTCAGGCTACAATGTCGTCGGCCGTAAAGCAGATGAAGCAGCAGGAGTTGCAGCAGTTGCAGGAGCGTTATCAGCAGTTCCAGCAGTATGCACAGCAGGATTTCCAGAAGAAACAGCAGGAGTTGCTTACACCTATTCAGGATAAACTTACAAAGGCTATCGAGAAGGTTGCAAAGGCCGGTGGTTATCTCGCAGTATTCGATACAGCATTCCCTACAATGTCCTATTTCGATGCAGCTGCAATGATTGACCTTGCTCCGGCAGTTCGCAAGGAGTTGGGTATCACCGAGGCTCCTGCCGAGGCACCTGCAAAATAGGCTGACACCTATTTATATAATAAGAGAGGATTTTGGTCACCCAAAGTCCTCTCTTTGCGTAAGCAGATTCCGTAAGCCGAGTTCTGTTTTAGTTCATCATTTATCTACAACGGCAGTCACCTGCCGCTTCAAGCGGTCTACCCCTCGACATTGGGCGAGCAACCCTTAATTGTCGATATACACGACCTTGCAACCCGTAAGACGTACTGCCGAGTGACATTGCTGCCCTCGCGGTGGGCTCTTACCCCGCCTTTTCACCCTTACCACCCGACGGATGGCGGTTCTTTTCTGTTACGCTACTATGCCCTCACGAACATCAAGCCGTTAACTTGCACGGTGCTCTACGTTGCTCGGACTTTCCTCTCCTCCTGTGGAGCAGCGATGAACCGAATCTGCTTATTGTATGCAGTGCTTATCGAGGAGCGGAGCACTTCGCAGTCCACTCCCCTTGCACGCTACTATTTGTTAATTTTTGCCCACGAATCTTTGAGCGTTACGGTGCGGTTGAATACCATCTTTCCATCCACCGAATCGGTATCGACACAGAAGTATCCCACACGCTCGAATTGGAAGGTCTCGCCCACCTTTGCCGCAGCCAATGCAGGTTCGAGATATCCCTTCGTTACAATCAACGATTCAGGGTTGAGGTTATCCTCCCACGAGAGCTGACCCTCCGATGTATCGAATGGATCCTCGGTCTTGAAGAGCGGGTTGAAGAGTCGAATCTCCGCCTCGACAGCGTGTTCTGCCGAAACCCAATGGATAACACCCTTTACGCGACGACCATCGCTTGACGAGCCTTCGCCCGAGAGTGTGTCGTACGTACAGTGCAACTCTACGATATTGCCCTCCGCATCTTTGATAACCTCTTCGCACTTGATAAGGTACGAATAACGCAGACGTACCTCTCCACCCGGCGACAAACGGAAATACTTCTTTGGAGGGTTCTCCATAAAGTCGTCACGCTCGATATATATAACCTTCGAGAATGGCACATCACGCATACCTGCTGCCTCATCCTCCGGATTATTTACAGCACGACGCATCTCGACCTTACCCTCCTCCCAATTGGTGATAACGACCTTCAACGGATTGAGGACAGCCATACGACGCTCGGCAACCTTGTTCAAATCCTCGCGAACGCAGTACTCCATCTTGCCGAGGTCGATTACGTTGTCACGCTTTGCGACACCCACCATCTCGGCAAAAGCACGCACCGAAGCAGGGGTATAGCCCTTACGACGCAACGCACAGATTGTCGGCATTCGAGGGTCGTCCCAACCCATTACAGCACCCTCCTTAACCAATTTGAGCAGGTTACGCTTCGACATCATAGTATATGTCAGATTAAGACGGGCAAACTCGTATTGGTGCGAAGGGAAGATATCCAACGCAGCGATAAACCAATCGTACAATGGACGGTGAACATCGAACTCCAACGTACAAATCGAGTGTGTGATACGCTCAATCGAGTCGCTCTGTCCGTGAGCATAGTCATACATCGGATATATACACCACTTATTGCCCGTACGATGGTGCTCGGCGTGGATTATACGATACATAATCGGGTCACGGAACAACATATTCGGATGAGCCATATCAATCTTGGCACGCAACACCTTTGCACCATCCTCGAACTCGCCTGCACGCATACGCTCGAACAAATCGAGGTTCTCTTCAACGCTTCTATCACGATATGGCGATGGTTTTCCCGGCTCGGCTACCGTTCCGCGATTTTCACGAATCTGCTCCTGGGTCTGGTCATCAACATACGCCAAACCCTTCTTGATAAGGACAATAGCCCACTCATAGAGCTGATCGAAGTAGTCCGAAGCATAACGCTCCTCGGCCCAATCAAAACCCAACCACTTGATATCACGCTTGATGGAATCGACATACTCGACATCCTCCTTTACAGGGTTGGTATCGTCAAAACGGAGATTGCAGAGTCCGCCGTAACGTTGTGCCAATCCGAAATTGATGCAGATACTCTTTGCGTGACCAATATGCAGATAGCCGTTTGGCTCCGGTGGAAATCGTGTCTGAACACGTTTTTCGCCCTTTGCCATACTCTCCTCGATAATCTCTTCGAGAAAGTTCAATGCTCTCTCTTTAACTTCGATGTTTTCCGTTGCCATAGTTTTGTTTTATGATGTTTTTATCTCTTTCTACTTTGATATCTCTGTTTGTCGTATATTGTCGGTGCGATATTCACCGAGAGGCTAATCATCTGTTGTGTATAGAGACGTGTGCCGTCATACATCAAATCCACTTGTGCCTTTATGCCGATTCTATCGTGCCAAAGTCGCAACGGAGAGATATAGCCTATCGACGTGCGGTTGTATATGTCGTGAGTTGTTCCATAGAACGGGTCACCCGTATAGAGGTCGTCACCGTAAATCAGACCATCCTTACCGGCTGTATAATACAACGGCATAAGGTTACCACCGAAATAGAGGCTGTTCTCGATAAATACGCCCCATCGCGAAAAACGCACATCCAATTCGCCACCCTGCGGAGTCAGCCAACCCGCATCGCTCTGGCGGTCACGCTGCAACGATTGCAGATAGCTCAAACGGATGTCAAAATCGAAAAATGCCTTAAATCTTACGCCTATATACGGATTGACAAGGATATTATCGACTACATTGCCCTCGAATATCGACTTGTTGGCATAGTGCTGCACCGACAGAGCCGCACCCGCATACATCACGCGAGCAAATGAGCCCTCGCCTGCCGCCATAATCCGAAACTTCTCACGCGTAGCCTCCGAGTAGAGTCCGTCCCAATCGATTGCAAACTCAAAGAGATTCTTGCCGTTGCGATACTGAAAAGCAGTACCCTGCACAACGCTCTTTGTTGCAAGATAGGCGTTCGTGAAAAATGCTCTGGAATAGCCTCCAATCAGGCTGTTGCGACCAAAACAACCTGCCCATACCGAGTATTTCGAGGCGTTGTAGTGATAGTACGCTATCAGGTCTATGCTATCCACAAACTTCTTCGAGCCAAAGTTTTTCTGCATATTTGCACCGACGCCGATAGTGTGCTTGTCGTTCCACTCGTAACACAACGTAGGCATAAGTGCAACTCGGAAGAGCGTCTGCGACTCGCCCAAACCGCTACCCGTAAACTCGGCGTTGTCGAAATCGACTCCAAAACCTATCCCGACATATATACGCTCCTGTTTAGGCTCGGTCTTCGATGGTGTTGAAAACGCAGCCGTTGTCTCTGCCCGCAATGGAAAAGCCGACAGCAACAGGGCAAAAATGAGCAATAATCTTCCGTACATATCTTTTACGCAGTAAATATCGGTCAAAAATAGGTAAAATATTTCATTTTTTAGTATTTTTGCCCTAAATTCAGCGAAATGAGAAAAATTAGTAACGCAGAGTTGGGTCGCCCAACCGCCGAGGAGTTTGCTTTGACCCCTAAAATGGGGGTTACGGTAGTGCTTGACAATGTACGTTCGGCACAAAATGTGGGTGCATTTTTCCGCACAGGGGATGCCTTTGCCATCGAGCGAATTATCCTTTGCGGAATCACCGCCACACCTCCGTCACGCGAAATTCATAAGAGTTCGCTCGGAGCCGAATTTACGGTCGAGTGGCAATACTGCAAAACCACAATGGAGGCAGTCGAACAGCTCAAAGCGGAACACTACGAAGTGCTTGCCATCGAGCAGGTTGAGGGTGCTGTGATGCTCAACAATTTGGAGGTATCGTCTGACAAAAAGTATGCCCTTGTGTTTGGCAACGAGGTACTTGGCGTCGAACAAGAGGTTGTCGATGCGTGCGACGGAGCAATCGAAATCCCGCAGGTCGGCACCAAACACTCAATCAACGTCTCGGTCGCCGGCGGCGTAGTACTGTGGAAATTCTTCGAGGGACTTCGATAGGTCGGCTGGAACAGATAACAAGGGTGACTAATTGATTTAGTCACCCTTGCTTTATCGATATGTGTTTAGGCGTTTATTGCGAGTGTAACGGCAAAACAGCTTTATCTGACCGTTATACTGCCGGGAATGCCTTAATCAGCAACTCGTCAATAACGCTATAATCAATATCCTCTTTAAGAACCATCATAACGACATTGTCGCCGGCGATGGTGCCGAGAATTTCCGGTGCATTGATATTGTCGATAACAACGCCTACGGCACTTGCATAGCCCGACTTTGTCGATACAACTGCCATATTGCCCGAATACTTCACGCCTTCGATAGCATCACTCAAACGCGAAGTTGCGATATCGTGTGTATAGCCGATTTTAGAAGGCAATACATATATATAACCCTTCTCACGGTGTGGAGTTTTAGAGATATTTATCTCCTTAAAATCGCGCGACAATGTGCTTTGTGTAGCACATACACCATAGCTTGCAAGGTGTTTGATAAGTTCCTCCTGGGAGCCTACCAACTCCTCCGAAATAATTTTTCTGATAAGATTCAGACGGTCGTTTTTCTTTCCCATAAGTTTCAGTAGTTTTTATCAGCACAAAGATAGGTATAAATTGTAAACTTTTCACATCTTTTTGCAAAAATTGCACTAAAATTTTGCAGATTATCGAATCTTCACTATATTTGCATCCGCAATTGGGAGTTTAGCTCAGCTGGTTCAGAGCATCTGCCTTACAAGCAGAGGGTCGGCGGTTCGAATCCGTCAACTCCCACAAGACAAAACAGTGAAAAAGGTGTCGAAAATTTCGACGCCTTTTTTGTTTTATACTGCTACGCAACGCAAACTCGTTTGTGGAGCGTAGTGGTATGAAACAAAAAAAAGTGGTTGACTTATCAACCATATTCACTGTTTTGTCTTGTAAGGGTCCCCGCGGGAGCGGACGGATCGACGAGCAAAGCGAGTCAATCCGCGACCGCAAGCACAACATTTAATAAGAGCAATAGGACAATTAGGACAATTAGGACAGATTTTCGACAAACGGGAGCGGACGGATCGACGAGCAAAGCGAGTCAATCCGCGACCGCACAAGCACAACACTAAATAGGACAATTAGGACAATTAGGACAATTAGGACGATTAGGACAGATAAGACAGATAGGACTACTATGACAGCTTTTCTGCAAGCGGCCTCAACAACAAACCATCCAAAAAAGGTCTATTATTTGCTCTTTATCAGCAAAATTTACTAATTTTGTAGTGTGCAAAACTACTATCGAATATGAAAGCTAAATATTCACTACCTCAACACGGAGGGCTTATCGCCAATGCCGTACCCAAAGACCTTATACTTCGTTACGAGAAGTTGAAAACCTCAATCTATGCGGATGAGGATTCGGCTGTTCAATATGTTGCCGACGCCATTGTTGCTGCCATACACAGCTACAACATTGCAGCAAGCGGAACTTCGGCAAAGCCATTTCTGCTTGGCTTGTCCACAGGTTCTACACCGAGTGGTCTCTACGAGGAGTTGGCACGGCGATACACTCTCGGAGAGGTGAGTTTCGAGAATGTTGCCGTATGCAGTCTCGACGAGTTCTACCCTATGGACCCTGCATCGGTGCAGAGTCGCAACCATAGAATATGCCGTCTGCTGCTCGACAGGGTCAATATCCGCAAAGAGAACATCCACCTTATCGATGGCAGTCTGCCACAGGAGGCGTTGGCAGAGTATTGTGCCACCTATGTATCACGTTTCGGCAAGCCGATAGATTTTCTTATTCTTGGTGTTGGCGAGAATGGTCAGATAGGTTTTAATGAGCCGGGCACTTACTCGAAATCGACCACTCGACTGGTGCAACTATCGCACAACACCCGTAAGATACAATCGGAGATCTTCGAAGATATATCAAGCACTCCACATACAGCAATTACACTCGGTCTTGCAACGATTATGGAGTCGAAGCGTATTGTGCTGATGGCGTGGGGCGAACACAAAGCTTCCGTTATAAAGAGTACGGTCGAGGGCGATATCACCCCTGCAATTCCTGCATCGTTATTGCAGTCACACCCCGATACGGAGGTTATTGTCGATAAGGGTGCCGCACAACAACTTACCCGAGAGCAAACCCCTTGGTTGGTAGGCCCTTGTGAGTGGAGTCCGAAACTTGTTCGCAAGGCGGTGGTATGGCTCTGCTCGGTAGTCAATAGACCTATTCTGAAACTCACATATCAGGACTACGTCGAAAACTCACTCGGCGAGTTGCTCGAACAGGGGCGCAGCTATGCGAAGATAAATATCGACGTTTTCAACGACCTGCAACACACTATCACGGGTTGGCCGGGAGGCAAGCCAAACAACAACGACACCACTCGCCCCGTAGATAGCCGCATATACCCGAAGAGTGTGCTGATATTCTCGCCACACCCCGACGACGATGTAATATCTATGGGTGGCACTCTTATCCGCCTGGCAGAGAATGGGCACAACGTCCACGTGGCATATCAAACCTCCGGAAATATCGCTGTCGATGACCAAGTTGTACTGCAACACCTCGACCTTATGCGTGAGCTGGGAGTCGGCAATGCGTTCGACAAAAAGATTATTACCAACAAGAACCGCGAAACGGGCGACCCTCGCGAACTGCTCGATATCAAGGGGGCAATCCGCCGCTCCGAGGCACGTGCTGCACTTGTTGTATGCGGACTGAACCCCGATACAAATGCCCACTTCCTCAACTCGCCATTCTACGAAACAGGTTCGACAAAGAAGTCGGCACCAACCGAACGGGATATCGAGATTGTCGTAGAGTTGCTGCGTAAGATAAAACCTCATCAGATATATGCAGCGGGTGACCTGCTCGACCCTCACGGCACACACCGCACCTGCATCGAGATTATCTTGGCGGCGGTAGATGTAGTAAAGGATGACGAGTGGTTCAGCGATTGCCACCTGTGGCTCTACCGTGGTGCCTGGATGGAGTGGGATTTGGGCGTGGTCGATATGGCGGTACCACTCTCTCCCGAAGAGGTTATCCGAAAACGACACGCCATATATCGCCACCTCTCGCAAAAGGATATCGTCCCATATCCGGGCGACGATGCACGAGAGTTTTGGCAGCGTGCCGAAGATAGAACACAATCGACCGCAAAACTATACGATAAACTCGGTATGGCAGAGTATCAGGCTATCGAGGTATTTGTCAAGATGTTGTAAGCGGCAAATATAATAATAGGAGGGGCTGACTAAATCATTAGTCGGCTCTTCTTATTGATGGGTGGGGCTTACACACACTATAAACTCCCTAAATTTTCTATTAAAAGAGTATGCTGCTGTTGTAGAGTGTAGAAGTTGTATAACAAGTGGGATTTCAAGGCTTGCGATGACCGAAAAAGCGGAGCATACTCGACGTATGTGAGCATTTTAAGGACGAGCGTAACGCAGAAATCACCTTGTTAGGCAACTTCGTTGGAATTGAAAAATACGGAGTGAAGCGACAAAGCCTCCCTTATCAAAGGGAGGTTTGGAGGGATTATAAAAAACTAATCTCTCCGCAAAAGAGTTTTTGCAAAGGAGCTGCACAGATTCTCTTTTGAGGGAGGAATTGGCGAGCAAAAAGCTCGCCGATCCCTTTGCTCCCGCAGGGCTCCTTTGCAAAAAAATATCACTCATTTGTGCGAACGTTCCACGTTATTTTTTGTTCGTACCCTATTTTGTATGCAAGCCTACCCGATATGGTACAAACAAAAAAACACCAACGATTGTTGGTGTTCGCACAAATGAGTGATCTCTTTTGCGGAGAGAGAGGGATTCGAACCCCCGGTACAGTTACCCGTACACCGCATTTCGAGTGCGGCCCGTTCGACCACTCCGGCACCTCTCCTTGCTTTCAGGGTGCAAATATAGAAACATTTTTTTAATTTCAACAAAAAAGATTCAAAAAAAATATTTATTCAACCCTCTTTTTTGCTGTTTTGCCCCGCAAAATTTCATCTTCACCCTATATTTTATTACATTTGCAATCAAGAAAAAAATATTTAGGCACGATTTTTCGTTATCTTTACAAAACAACAAAGATTGCACACCGACACATAGTGCCAAATAGAGAAAGGAGAACAGTATGAGAACTATACAACTTTGGGGCTTATCAGCCATAGCAATACTATTGACATCGTGCTCTGCCGCATTTCAGTCGGCAGCCATAGGCGACGATATATACAACACTCACAGCCGTACAGCCATTGCTCAAAAACAGCAGCGGGCTGCCGAAGTGGCTGCGGCCGAGGCAGAGAGCCGCAGGGCTCAATGGGAGGCTCGTCTGGCAGAGGCACGAGCCGCTGCGGCCGAGCAGGAGTATTATGAAAACACCATCGCAAATGCAACCGAGCAGTATCAATCGGCAAAGATTACAAATATCGTTGCCGATGACTACGAGAGTGCCTATGCTCGTCGTCTGCTGGGTTTCGAGTCGCCAACATACCGTATGCCGTCGAGTTACTATGCACTACGCTACTCCGACGCCTTTAATATCGCATCGACCTACGACCCATCGTACTATAACGTTATGGTAGCAGGCAATGAGGTGTGGGTTGAGCCTAAATATGTGACCTCGATGTTCGGAAGTTGGGGTGCCAGCATCGTATCGCCATACTCGTCGTGGTATTTTGGTTGGAGCTATCCTCGTTATTGGAATAATTGGTGGTACGGATACCCTCACTACGGATGGTACGACTATGGTTGGTGGGACCCATATTGGGGTTACTTCCCTCCATATCACCATCATCATCACTACCCTCACTATGGCGGTGGCGGTGGCGGACATCACCACCATTGGCAGCCAAACGTAGTGCATCGCCCTACAAACCCTTCGATAGGCGGTCGTCCCGGCACAAGCCACAGGCCTCCAATGAGCTCGGGAAGCAACATAGGCTCGTCACGCAACCACAATTCGCAGTATCGCGGTGGCACCGTAACGGGTAGTGGACAGTATCGTGGCTCATCGCAAAATCGCAACAATACCCAATACCGAGGTGGCAGTTCGTCGCAGTACAAAGGCTCGGCAAACAACTCCTCGAACAGCAACTACAACTCCCGCAACGAGAATAACTCGTTCCGCTCGCCTTCGACCGACAGAGGTTTCACGGGTGGCTATGGAGGAGGTGGCGGAATGTCATCGGGTTCGAGCCACGGAGGCGGTCAGCGACGCAGATAGATGCCGACCGAATAGAAGATTGTTTAACGCTAAAATTGCAAGAGTATGAGACGCTACATCATAACAATATTGGCTATCGCAGCCCTCGCATACACCGCTACGGCACAGGATATAGGCGGTACGGTTTTAAGCCCTTCGGCAATGACCGCAATGGATATGGCAAATATGTCACGTTCATCGGCTGGTCTCGGCTCGGCACGTTCGGCAGCGATGGCGGGAGCATTCGTATCGCTGGGTGGCGATGTCTCCTCGATGTCACAGAACCCCGCAGGTTTGGGAAT
>JAFVXS010000035.1 GCA_017501025.1 Alistipes sp. | reverse complement strand
TCGCTTATCTGTTTGAGTAATAATATGTTATGATGTATCGAAAGATTATTTTGTTTTACTGCGATATTTAATCAAATTTTTATTACCTTTGTACGATTATACGATTCGGTCTGTTATTTGCATAAATGTTTGAAGATTTATGAGAGATAAGATTCAAAATTTTGGTCGGGCATTGAGCTCTATGGTGATGCCTAATATCGGGGCTTTTATTGCTTGGGGTCTGCTTACGGCTCTCTTTATACCTACGGGTTGGTGGCCAAACGAGCAACTTAATCAATTGGTGGCTCCGATGTTGAAATACCTGCTTCCGTTGCTTATCGGTTATACGGCAGGACACAACGTTGCGGGGGTGCGTGGCGGCGTTATTGCATCGATTGCCACAGCCGGAGTGATTGTCGGAAGTGATATTCCGATGTTTATCGGAGCGATGATTATGGGTCCTTTGGCTGCTTGGGTAATCAAGCAATTCGATAGAATTGTCGATGGTCACATTAAGGCAGGTTTCGAGATGTTGGTAAACAACTTCTCGGTGGGAATTATCGGTATGTTGCTCGCTATTGTCGGATATTTGACAATCGGACACGCCATTACGTGGCTTACATCGCTGTTTGAATCGGGTGTTGTCGCATTGAAGGATGCGAACTTATTGCCGCTTGTCTCCATTTTTATCGAACCGGCGAAAGTTATGTTTCTCAACAATGCAATCAATCACGGCATATTGACACCACTCGGCACAATACAGGTGCAGGAGTTGGGTGAATCGATAATATTCTTCCTCGAATCGAATCCCGGACCGGGTTTTGGACTTTTGATGGCATATTGGGTATTTGGTCGCGGTGTTGTACGCAGTTCGGCTCCCGGAGCAGTGTTGATTCAATTTATCGGAGGTATTCACGAGATATACTATCCGTATGTATTATCGCGTCCGCTGATAATTATAGCTCCGATTTTGGGTGCCTCATCGGGTATTCTCTTTTTGACACTTGTTCACGCAGGATTGGTTGGTCCTATATCGCCCGGTAGTATAATCTCCGTTATATTGATGGCTCCAAAGGGCAAGACATTGCTGCTTGTGGCGGCGGTGTTGATTTCGGCTTTGGTGTCGTTCTTGGTGGCGATGCCAATTGTGAAACGTCGTGCAAAAGATGATGATGAGTTACCTGATAACCCGTTCAAGCCACAATATAAGCGTGAAGCGGAGGCTGCAAAGTCTGTCAAGGAGTCTGCTCCATCCGCAAAGGGTATAGAGAATGTACGCAATGTCGTATTTGCGTGTGATGCGGGTATGGGGTCGAGTGCATTGGGAGCAACCCGTTTCAGACAGCGTTTGGGTGCATTGGGGTTGGATGTCAATGTTGCCTACTCTTCGGTAAGTTCGGTGCCTCAAAATGCCGATATTGTTGTTTGTCAGCGTGCTCTTGCATCGCGAGCCGAGGCATCTGCACCATTGGCACGAGTCGTTAAGATTGATAACTTTTTGGAGGATGCAGCACTCGATTCTCTCTATGAGGAGTTTGCACAACTTAAACGAGGCACAGCCAAACCACTGCAAGATACGGGCGAGGCGGAGTTTGTAATGGCAACGGAATCGAAATTTCCGGTGTTGAATATCAACTCAATAAAAGTGGGAGCAAGTGCTGCCGATAAATGGGATGCAATTAGCGAGGCGGGACGTCTGCTCGTAAATGGCGGATATGTCGGAATGGAGTATATCGATGCAATGATTGAACGAGAGCGTCTCACATCGACCTATCTCGGATTTGGTATTGCTATCCCTCACGGCACCGAAAAGGGTAAGAGAGAAGTCTATCATACGGGTATCAGTATTGTTCAATACCCTGATGGTGTGATGTTCGATGGAGAGAAGGCACAACTCGTTATCGGCATTGCTGGCGTGGGCGATGAACATCTCGAAATTCTTGCCCGAGTGAGTGAGGCATTGCAGGATGAACAGTTGCTCGAACGGTTGAAGTATACTAACGACCCGATTGAGATATACAACGCGTTGAATAAATAGATTTATGATATGATAAGCAAAGTATTGAAAATTGCTGCTGTTACCGGTGTTCACGCACGCCCTGCAACAGGTTTGGTAAATGCAGCAAAAGCCCTTGATGGAAAGGTGTGGATTGAGACTCCTCAAAAACGTGTCGATGCAACCTCTATATTGGGAGTGTTGTCGCTTGGACTGAAACACGGAATGGAGGTAACCGTTGTGGCGGAGGGCGGAAGTGAAGAGTCTAATTTGAAAACTATTGTCGATTACATCGAATCATTGTCCTAAATGAAACGCTTGGTTTCAAAAGTTGTCGCCTCCGAGGGGGTTGCCATAGGTCGTGCATACGTTGTTCAGCGTAGCAATTTGCCGTTGAAAACGATAGATGCAGAGACCTCGGTTGATGCTGCCCAACAATTTAAGAAGGCGTTGCAACAGAGTACGGCAGAACTCGCTGCATTGGCTGATGGTAGCGAGATATTTGCGGCTCACTACG
>JAFVXS010000034.1 GCA_017501025.1 Alistipes sp. | reverse complement strand
TTTATTGACACCATCACACAGATAACCGATACGACTAGTTGGGCTCCGAATTTTACAACCATCGACAAGTTGATGTGCGAGATTTCATCGCTGCACACAACCGATAAAATCAGGCTGCTCACCGAGCTTTATACGGTATATAAACAACATCACGACGAGACTTTTGACCAATTCTATCAATGGGGTGAACTGCTTCTTGCCGATTTCGATATGATTGACAAATATCGGGTTGATGCCAAGCAGATTTTTCGCAATATTCACGATATCAAGGAGTTGGAGGCAGATATCGACTATCTCACACCTCGACAATTAGAGATTGTTCGTAAATTTTGGAGCACTATTTATGGCGATGCTTCACCATCGGAACAACGTCGCAGGTTTCTTGCAATGTGGTTGTCGCTTGCCGATATATACAACGAATTTCGCACTCGTCTGCGTTCGCTCGGCATAGGCTATACGGGTATGATTCATCGCGATGCTGCCGAGAAAATCGAGACGTCATCGGGCATAGTCATCAAAGATATGCAGATTGTTGTCGCAGGTTTTAATGCTCTTTCGGCGTGCGAACACACACTGTTCAAATACCTGCAAAACAGCCATAATGCACAATTTTTCTGGGATTATGACGACTATTACACAACAAACGAAGTACAGGAAGCCGGACGCTTTATCCGCCAGAATATCAAAGACTTTGCCGCAGCGAACAACCCTTCGCACGACAATTTCCGCAACATTAAGGCAGTGAATGTTGTTGCGACAAATAGTGCTGTATCGCAATGTAAGTATGTCGTTGATATCCTCAAACAGATAGCTAAAAACGAAAAAGTTAAAACCCTCGACAAAGAGACAGCAATCGTTCTTACGGACGAAAATTTGCTGGTGCCACTGCTATATGCACTGCCAAAAGAGATAGGCAAAATCAATGTCACAATGGGATATCCGTTCCGCTCAACAGCAGCGGCATCCCTCATAGAGCGTCTGTTGGCACTGCAAGCCCACTCCCGCTCAAATGACGGCAACGACACATTCTATCACGCCGATGTCAATAGGGTACTTACCCATCCGTATATGCTGGCAATCATCGAGTCGTCTGCCCGAAAAAAGATAACCAAAAACATTATTGACAACCACTGCTATCAAGTTCCACAAACATCTATAACAGAGTGGGGTAACGCACCGCACTTAAAGCAGATATTCAGCTACAAAGAGAGTGCTGACGAGTTGTTAGAATATATAGTCGAAGTATTCGATTTGGTAGCAACACAAGGCGTATCGCTCGAACACAACCAACGTACGTTTATCACAACAGCAATAGAGGAGGTTACAAAACTCAAAAATACCATCCGTGAGTGTGGTGAAAATCTCACAAAGAGTATCTGTCAAAAGTTGTTGCGAAAACACCTTCAAACGATTCGTATTCCCTATACGGGCGAGCCATTGGAGGGCATACAGATTATGGGTATTTTGGAGACTCGCAACATCGATTTCAAGAATGTTATCATACTATCGACAAGCGATGCCAATTTTCCGGGTAAACGCACCGTAGATGCGTCGTTCATACCGTACAATTTGCGATATGCACACGCCCTGCCGACACCCGAACATCACGACAGCGTATATTCCTACTATTTCTATCGCCTGATACAACGTGCCGAGCAGGTATGGACACTGTATAGTACTCGCAGTGAAGATGGCAGCATAGCAAGCGAGCCAAGCCGATACATTCGACAACTGCTCTTCGAGTCGGGTTTGAATATAACGCAAACCAATCTCTCTGCCGAAGTTATACCGTCTCAAATTGCACCGATTACGGTCTGTAAGGATGAACGCGTAATGGATTGCCTGATGGCATATACCGATGGACGTCGAGAGCTATCGCCATCAACATTCTCGTCCTATGTGGAGTGTCCTATGAAGTTCTACTTCTCGACGGTTGCAAAGATTCGCGAGGAGGATGAACTAACCGACAATATCGACAGCGGCGACTTCGGAAACATATTCCATAGTGCGGTAGAGTTGCTATATAAGCCACTTTTAGGAGTGAAACATCCAAAAGCAGAACTCGAAAAAATGCTCACCGACGGAACTCTTACCCGTATCGCAAAGCAAGCTATTTTGGATAACGGTTTTACACCTAACAATGAGGGTAAATTCGAAGGCGAGATGGGCATAGTTCACAAAATTATCGAGAAATATTTAGGGCACATAGCAAAACACGATATTCGACATAACTCATTCACAATAAAGGGTTTGGAGTCAAATATTCAAACCATCCTGCCAATTATGTGCGACGGTTCAAAGATTGAAGTCACGCTCAAAGGTCGCTACGACAGAATTGATGAGCTCGACGATGGCACCGTGCGAATTATAGACTACAAAACGGGCAAGAAGGTTTTGGAAATCGACAGCATAAACAACCTGTTTAACGGCAAGTCGTCACAGCGACAGCGAAGCTCCATAAACACAATTCTGTACGCAATGATTTACCAATCGGTTCACGATTGTCGCGTACAGCCGACTCTCTATTTTGTGCGAGCAATGGTAGATGAAGCGTATTGCGAACGCCTATCTCTGAAAGCAAAACCGAAAGCAATGGAGATAGAGCAATACGACACTATTCGTCCGGAGTTTGAACGGCTGGTTGTACAAAAACTCGAAGAGTTATTCAACAGAGATATTCCATTTATGCAGATCGAGGATGTGAATGCGTGTGAATATTGCGATTTCAAATCAATATGCCAACGATAAAGTTTTTGTAAGATGAACATTATCAAGAAAATAGGCGATTACGGCAGTTTAGTAAAATTCTCGCATACAATTTTTGCGATGCCCTTTGCCTTCATCGCATTTGTGTATGCACTCTACGAAAATCCGCACATCGGCTTTGAGTGGCAACTACTGATACAGATTGTTTTGTGTATGGTCTTTGCCCGAAATGTGGCGATGGCGTTCAATCGCTGGGCCGACCGCAACATCGACAAAGAGAATCCGAGAACGGCAGATAGAGAGATTCCGAAAGGTGTGATAACGCCCAATAACGCACTGTGGTTTATTGCGATAAATGCGATTTTGTTTATAGCCGTAACCGCAACAATAAATTGGCTTACACTCGCCTTGTCGCCTATTGCTCTGTTCGTTATAACGGCATATAGCTACTGCAAACGCTTCACACCTTTTGCACACCTTGTATTAGGTCTGTCGCTCGGTATCGCACCCGCTGGGGCATATATTGCCACCACATCTACACTCACGCTGCCACCTATGCTTTTGTCTTTGTTGGTTATCACGTGGTGCGGAGGATTCGATATAATCTACGCCCTGCAAGATGCCGATTTTGACCGACAGCGAGGTCTGCACTCGATTCCGTCACACTTTTCGGTTGCAACGTCACTCTATATCAGCATAGCACTGCACGCAGTCAGTGCAACAGCATTGGTATTGTTTGCCCTCTACTGCCCACAAAGTATTGTGCTATGGTGTGGGGTAGCGATATTCTGTGCAATACTTACCGCCGAACACATATTGGTTACACCAAAACAACAGCGTAATATAGGCATTGCATTTGGCACGTTGAATGGTTTGGCAAGCACAACTCTTGCAGCATTTATGATAGCCAATTTTTTACTGTTTGGATAGTTAGTATATAACAACGATGTTGTTATTCAAAAAAATTTAGTATCTTCGCAGCCGTTATGAAACATATTCGAAATTTCTGCATTATTGCACATATTGACCACGGAAAATCGACACTTGCCGACAGACTTTTGGAGATGACCAACACGCTAAATCAGCGTGAGATGCAAGCACAAGTGCTTGACGATATGGATTTGGAGCGTTAAAAGGGTATTACCATCAAAAGCCACGCTATACAGATGGAGTACACAGCTCGTGATGGCGAGACTTATATTCTCAATCTGATTGACACTCCGGGACACGTCGATTTCTCGTACGAAGTATCGCGTGCCATTGCATCTTGCGAAGGTGCTTTGCTGGTAGTCGATGCAACACAAGGTATTCAGGCACAGACAATATCCAACCTCTATTTAGCACTTGGCAACGACCTCGAAATTATACCCGTACTCAACAAAATCGATATGGAGTCGGCTATGATTGACGAGGTGAAGGATCAGGTTGTCGATTTATTGGGTTGCTCACACGAAGAGATTTTATGTGCTTCGGGTAAGACGGGCGAAGGTGTAGATGAGGTGTTGGAGGCAATTATCCAACGTATCCATGCACCCAAAGGCGATGTCAATGCACCTCTGCAAGCACTGATTTTCGACTCGGTATTCAATCCATTCCGAGGTGTTATTGCCTACTTCCGTGTCTTCAACGGCTCAATTAGCAAAGGCGAACACGTTAAATTCTTCAATACGGGCAGCGAATACGATGCTGACGAGGTCGGTGTATTGAAACTCAAAATGCAACCTCGCAACGAGATTAAGGCGGGCGACGTAGGTTATATATGTTCGGGTATCAAAAATTCGAAAGAGATTAAGGTTGGCGATACAATTACGTCTATTTCAAACCCTTGCGAGGCAGCAGTTGCCGGATTTGAGGATGTTAAACCGATGGTCTTTGCCGGTGTCTATCCCGTAGAGGCCGACCAATACGAAGATTTGCGAGCATCGCTCGAAAAGTTGCAGTTAAATGATGCTTCGCTAACATTCGAGCCCGAAAGTTCGCTTGCTCTCGGTTTTGGTTTCCGTTGTGGCTTCCTCGGACTGCTCCATATGGAGATTATACAGGAGCGTCTCTATCGCGAGTTTAATATGGATGTTATTACAACCGTACCTAACGTATCGTACCGCATAACAACCACACAAGGCGATGTTTTGGAGGTACACAACCCGTCGGGACTTCCGGAAGTTACCAAAATCGACAAAATCGAAGAGCCATATATCCTTGCACAGGTCATCACAAAGAGCGATTTTTTGGGTAATGTTTTGAAATTGTGTATCGACAAACGTGGTGTGATGAAGAATCAGACCTATATCACACAAGACCGTGTCGAGGTCAATTTCGAGATGCCGCTGTCGGAGATTGTATTCGACTTCTACGATAAGTTGAAGAGTATCTCGAAGGGTTACGCATCGTTCGACTACCACCAAATAGGCTACGAAATAAGTCGCCTTGCCAAGTTGGATATTCTGCTCAATGGCGAATCGGTCGATGCGTTATCGTGGCTCATATATGCCGACCACGCATACGATTTCGGACGCAAAATGTGCGAGAAGTTGAAAGAACTCATCCCTCGACAGCAGTTCGATATCGCCATTCAGGCAGCAATCGGCTCGAAGATTATTGCCCGCGAGACCGTTAAGGCAGTTCGTAAGGATGTTACCGCAAAGTGTTACGGTGGCGATATCTCGCGTAAGCGTAAATTGCTCGAAAAGCAGAAGGCTGGAAAGAAACGTATGCGACAGATTGGACAGGTGCAGGTACCGCAATCGGCATTCTTGGCTGTCTTGAAGATGGATTAAGCGAATAAATGAATAACTTCAAATACTATGAAACGTACTATTATCGACCTATTTGAGGAGAGTGTTGCAAAACACGGAAACAAAACTTTTCTACTCGAAAAACTTACCCGTCAATTCGAGCCTACAACCTATGCCGAAGTTAAAGAGGAGGCTCTGCGTATAGGTGCAGGTTTGACCGCTATGGGTATCAAATACAAAGATACGGTCTCTATTTTGTCGGAGGGCTGCAATAATTGGATTATCTCCGAGTTAGGACTTCTGTATGCCGGAGCTATCAGCGTACCGCTATCGATTAAGTTAGAGGAGGCAAACGACCTGACTTTCAGGTTGAAACACGCCGATGTAGAGACTATTTTTGTATCGAAATATCAACTGCCAAAAATTCGACGCATAAAGGAGGAGTTGCCACTGCTTAAAAATATCATCGTCTATGATTTTGGCGATATCGAGGCAGAGGAGAACGAAATTTCGCTTGCCGAGGTTAAAGCCAAAGGCGATGCCTATCTGGCAGAACATCGTGAAGAGTTTTTGGAGATAGGTCGCTCGTTGCAGAATGATGACTACGCAACCATAACCTACACTTCGGGTACAACGGCTGACCCAAAAGGCGTGGTATTGACTCACCGCAACTATACGGCAAATGTCGAGCAGGCATTGTCGCGTATCTCTGTTCCGTCGGACTATCGCACACTGATTATTCTGCCTTTGGACCACTGTTTTGCACACGTTTGCGGCTTCTATATTATGATTGCGTGCGGTGCTTCGGTAGCTACGGTACAGGTGGGTAAAACCCCGATGAACACTCTGCGAAACATTCCGACAAACATCCGCGAGGTAAAACCACACTTCTTGCTGTCGGTACCTGCTTTGGCAAAAAATTTCCGCAAAAATATCGAAGCGTCAATACACAGCAAGGGTGCAACCACCGAAAAGTTGTTCC
>JAFVXS010000033.1 GCA_017501025.1 Alistipes sp. | reverse complement strand
TTATATATCCTACAACTGACTGGAACAGACCAACTGCTGTGGAGTAACTGAATCTTCCGCCTCTGAGACCGATTCTGTATGTATCTGTTTCGAAAATTTCTGCGACATCCAAATACGATTTTGTCGATAAGGGGACGATTTATAGTTGGTCGAAGGGTCTTACGGTGCTATCGACCGAGCCGATACTTCGCCATAAATTTACGGAGATTGGCAGTTTCTATGTTACGCTCTATGTTACGAACAGTGTAGGTACTTCGGTTGCCGATATTTTTGTTAAGGTTATCGAGAGTGGGGCTCCCGTAATCGAACTTGCCGGTGCTGCGGAGGGATTTCGTGTAGCACAAGGCTCTACGCTGCACCTATCGCCTGCGGTGCGACAGTCGCCTATCGAGTATCGCTACGCTTGGTCGGTTGATGGCAATAAGGTTGCCGAGACGCTGACGTACGACTTTGTGGGCACGGATTTTGGTCGTCATACGCTCCGTTTTGATGTTTTCAGCGACTATGGTGATGCTTTTATCGAGTTTGAGGTCGAGGTATGTCTGGCTTCGGAGATGCCTTTCGATTGGGGCTTCGAGCAGACACGATTCTCGGTGCCTCTCAATCGTGAGTTGTTGCTTATGGCTCACGATATTTCGCACGATGTCAAGCAGTACGAGTGGCGAGTAAATGGCACTTTGCTGGCAACCACAGCCGAGCCAAAATACCGCTTTTCGAGTAGTGAGACGGGAACATACACCGTCGAGCCTACGGCAATCTGCGTAATCGAAGGTCGTAGGGTGGAGTATCAAACCTGCCTTACGGTTGAGGTCTGCAAGGCGGAGGGAACATATCGTCGTCCGAGTACATCCTCCTCGTCACGCCATTGGAACAAGGTCTATAAGTATATGCCGGCTCCCGGACAATTTATCAACGATACCGCAACAGGTGGCTTTACAGGCTCGGAGAGTAGCGAGGCGGCAGCTATCAGTTATGCCGAGCGAAGATTGCATCGCCAGCTCAATTCGACGACCAACAGCTTTGTGTCGTTGGGTAGTTTTGGTGGCTATATTGTTGTCGGTTTCGACCACAGTATCTCATCGTCGGATGGCGATTACGACTTTGTCGTTCGAGGCAACGCCTTCGAGAGGTCGTCCGAGCCGGGTATTGTCTATGTTATGCAGGACGAGAATGGCGATGGTCTGCCAAACGATACGTGGTACGAGTTGGCAGGCTCCGATCGCTTGGCTGCCGATACGGAGGTGGGCTATGCTGTGACCTATTTCCGACCTGTGGCTGATGGAATGTCTGTGCAGTGGCGTGATAATCGAGGTCGTTCGGGCGAGGTTAAATACGTGCCGACATACCACAAACAGCCATCCTACTTCCCTGCGTGGGTTGAGGGTGACTCCTACACACTGCGAGGCACACACCTCAAAGAGAGGGTTGCCATAGATAATTTTCAGGTCGTTATGTCGCCATTCGATTGGGGCTATGCCGACAACTTCTCGCCGATTGATATGATATCGAATGGTGCAGGCGATGCCGCTATTACAGCCAATCGTTTCAGAATTTCCGATGCGGTTTATGCCGACGGCACACCTGTAAAGTTGCAATATATCGACTTTGTGAAGGTGCAGACCGCCTGCCTTGCCAATTGTGGCGAGTTGGGCGAACAATCGACAGAGATAGTCGGAATCTACCAACTTCGTACGGAGTAACTCTGCCGCTTTTCGACTATGAGAACTGCTGCCATACAACTACGCAAGTTTGTCGCTACGATATTTGTCGTAGCTGTGGCGTGTTGCAGCTGTATGAAGTGGGAGTCGGGCGTATCGGAGGAGTTTCAATCGTCGTCATCGGGGTTGTTTATCGTTTGCGAGGGTATGTTCCAATTCGGCAACGCCTCGCTGTCGTACTACGACCCTGCTGCAAGGCGGGTAGAAAACGAACTCTTTTATCGTGCCAATGCTATGCGTTTGGGCGATGTTGCACAGTCGGCAACTATCTACAACGACCTCTGTTGGATTACGGTCAATAATTCGCACGTCATATTTGCTATCGACCCATCCACATTCCGCGAGGTGGGACGTATTGTGGGACTGACATCGCCTCGCTACATACACTTTGTGTCGGGCGAAAAGGCATACGTCACACAGATTTGGGATAACCGTATCCTGATAGTCAATCCTCGCACCTATGCTGTTACGGGATATATCGAGTGTCCGAATATGGAGGTGGAGAGTGGCTCTACGGAGCAGATGGTGCAGGTTGGCGACTACCTCTATGTTGTCTGCTGGTCGTATCAGAACCGCCTGCTGAAAATCGATACCCGCACCGATTGTGTAGTCGATGAACTTACCGTAGGCATACAACCCAACTCGATAGTCTGCGATTCGAAGGGGCGTTTGTGGGTCGTTACCGATGGCGGTTATAGAGGGTCGGTCTATGGCGAGGAGGCTCCATCGTTGCTCTGTATCAATATCGACAACGGACGATTTGAGATTGAACGACGTTTTCAGTTGCGAATGGGTAGTCGTGCCTCCGAGTTGCAAATCGATGGCAGGGGCGAACGACTCTATTGGCTTGCCGACGATGTGTGGTCGATGTCGATTGACGATGTGCAGCTCCCTGTGCGACCATTTATCGAGTCACGAGCGACGATTTATTATGGTCTTTCGGTCAGCCCGGTCAATGGCGATGTATATGTTGCCGATGCGATTGACCACCAACAGGCAGGAATGATATACCGCTATTCGGGCGATGGCATACTGCTCGACAAGTTCTATGTCGGGATTACTCCCGGGGCATTTTGTTGGAGGTAGCGACGATGCGGAACGTATGGCTCTACATATCGACACCTCTTCTGTTACTCACTGCGTTTGGCACGTTGCGAGCCGAGCAGCGAGTGATACCCATTACGGAGATTGAGGTCGTGGCACGACGTCCGATGAAGGAGATAGGCCTGCAACAGACCAAGATGGATTCGGTGGTGTTGAAGGAGAATGTGGCACTCTCGATGGCGGATGTGCTGACCTTCAATTCGCCCGTTTTTGTTAAGAATGGTGGTCGTGCGACACTCTCGACCGTCTCGTTTCGAGGAACTTCCGCTTCGCATACGCAGGTGACGTGGAACGGTATGCGTATCAACAACCCGATGTTGGGAATGACCGACTTCTCGATGATTCCTTCGCACTTTATCGACCGAGCGACACTCTTGGCAGGCAGTTCGTCGGTGGGCGATGTCGGTGGTGGTTTGGGTGGCTCCATTCGGTTGGCTACGCAGCCTACTACGGAGCAGGGCTTTGGGTTGAGTTACGTTCAGGGTTTCGGCTCGTTTATGACCTTCGATGAGTATCTGCATCTTCGTTATGGTAGCGAGCGGTGGCAACTCTCGACCCGCATGGTCTATTCGTCGTCCGAGAACGACTATAAATACCGTAACCGCGATAAGAAGGAGAATATCTACGACGATGCGATGAATATCGTCGGGCAATACTACCCCGTAGAGCGTAATCGCAGTGGCTCGTTCAAGGATTTGCACATCTTGCAGGAGGCCTACTACCGCACCAAAGGCGGCGACCGCTTGGGTTTGGCTGCGTGGTATCTCACATCTAATCGCGAGTTGGCAATGCTCACTGCCGACTATGGCGACGAGACCGATTTCGACAATCGCCAACGCGAACATACACTCCGAGCGTTGCTGTCGTGGGAACATCTCCGCAGCAAGTGGCGTATCGGGGCAAAGGCGGGCTATATCTACACTTGGCAAGCGTACGACTATCAGCGAGATGCAGGCAACGGCATAATGACTCCGATGACTCGCTCGCGTAGCAATATCAATACCGCATTTGGTCGTGTTGATGGTGAGTGGCACATATCTCCACAGTGGCTGTTGAGTGGCGATGTTGCTCTGCATCAACACTTTGTGCGTAGTCAGGATAAG
>JAFVXS010000032.1 GCA_017501025.1 Alistipes sp. | reverse complement strand
CAGGAGAGTGTAACGGCAGAGAAAACACCTGTTGTAGAGGATGCACCGATACGTTATGCCATTCAGATTATGGCGAGCGGTTCGCAGTTGTCGCTCAAAAGCAGTGCTTTCAAAAGTTATCGCGGCAAGGTGCGTATGGTGCGTTCATCAGGACGATTTGCATATAAGTACTGCACGGGCGATTATGCCGATAAGGCGGCAGCACAATCGGCTTTGAAGAGCGTTCGTCGAGAGTTCCCACAGGCCTTCGTTATTGCGGTAAGGAATGGTAGGGTTGTGACCAGTAAGTAATTCAGTTTCAAGAACATAAAAGCATAAAAGAATATGAGAAAAGAGGTAAAAATCGGAATCTATGCAGTTGCAATTATATTGACATCGTGGGTGGGTATAAAATACTTGCAGGGTGTTGATATTTTTGGACGTACAGCAACCTATTATGCCTATTGCAATGATGCCAGCGGTTTGCAGAGTGCATCGGCTGTTGCAATCAGAGGAGTCAAAGTCGGACAGGTGTCGGCAATTACGATTGATGCCGACAATCCTACACGAGTTATTGTCGAGTTGTCGATTGCTCGCGAATATAAATTGCCGGTTGATTCGCGTGCCGAGATTTTCAGTGCAGGATTGATGGGCGGTAAAGGTTTGGAGATTGTGTTAGGCTCGGCTTCCGATTACCTTCAAAGTGGTGATGCGATTACGGTTGAGTTCAAACCCGATTTGTTGGCATCAGCGGGTGCAGAGTTGGGCGACGTGAAAGAGCGTCTTATCGGAATGATTGACAATATCAATACCACGCTCAAAAGTGTCACGACGTTGGTGGATGATAATCAGGAGAGTATCTCTGCGGCAATTGCCAACCTCAATGCGGTGCTGGCAGATTTCAAAGAGTCGAATATTATCGGCAATATAGATAACTTCTCGCAAGCTTTGAGCGATAACAGTGTGAAGTTGGATAGCATTGTTACGAATGTAAATACATTGACGAGCGAATTGTCCGATGCCCAATTTACCCAAAACCTGACCAAGGCGGTAGCGTCGTTGGAGAGCATTTTGGCAAAGGCAAACAGCAATGAGGGAACTGTCGGAGGTCTGTTCAACGACCGTGCTTTGTACGACAATCTTACCACGGCATCCAAGAATCTTTCGGCTTTGTTGGCTGATTTGAAGGCAAATCCGAAACGCTATGTTCACTTCTCGATGTTCGGACAGAACGAGGAGAAGATGAAGGATAAGGCGGCGAAGAAGGCTGCAAAAGCGGCAAAGAAAGCTGCTAAAAAGAACTAAACAGAATGGTATATCCGGAGAATTTTGAGGTACGAATAGGCTTCGATGTTATTCGAGAGCAGTGCTGTGCGTTATGTACGATGCACGGCTCGGAGGCTTTGTTGCGTGCCGAAAAGTTCTCAACATCAGCACGAGAGGTGATGCATCGTCAATCTCTTGTTGATGAGATGCGGGTGTTGCTGATGAGCGAAGCTTCGGTGTTGAAGGAGGAGTTCTTCGATATCGATGATTTGGTTGATAAACTACGTATTGAGGGAACATTTCTCGATGTCGATGAGGTCGTTCGTTTGGGAATAACTTTGGAAGCTGCCGATGCGGTTGTCGGACAGATTGCAAAGAGTGCGGAGTGGGAGTTTTCGCACCTGCGCCGTATAAGTAGCGATATCACACCTTTGACACATATACTTACCGAAATTGCCCGTATTGTCGATAATCACGGAGCAGTTCGTGATAGTGCATCGGAGCGTTTGGCAGAGGTGCGACGCGAGATTCGCCAATCGGAGGGATTGGTGTCGAAGCGTCTGCAATCGGTGTTGTCGTCTGCCAAAAATCAGGGAATTGTCGATGCCGATGCAGCAATATCTATCCGAGAAGGTCGTGCCGTAATTCCTGTTGCAGCCCATAATAAACGCAAGTTGCAGGGATTTATTCACGATGAATCTGCAACAGGTAAAACATTTTATATTGAGCCTGTTGAGGTGGTTGAGTTAAACAATCGCTTGAAGGAGTTGGAGTACGAAGAGCGTCGAGAGATTGTTCGTATTTTGACAGAGTTTACCTCATTGGTTCGAGTGGATGTTGAGATGGTCGCTTTGACGGGCGAGTATGTGGCACAAATCGATATGATTCGAGCCAAAGCTCGTTGGGGTGCTGCCAACGATGCAGTATCGCCTATTTTAGCAGTAAATTCGCAAGGTTTGGAGATTTGGTTGCGTGATGCACGCCATCCGTTGTTGGCACAGTCGCTGCAACGCACTTCACGAGAGGTGGTGCCACTCGATGTAAGGCTCGATACGAATAGTCGCATATTGATAATTTCGGGACCTAATGCTGGTGGTAAATCGGTCTGCCTTAAAACGATAGGATTGTTGCAATATATGTTCCAATGCGGTTTTCCGATTACGGCTTCGGCATCGAGCGAACTCCCTATTTTTAAGAAGATTTATATCGACATCGGCGACCAACAATCCATCGAAAACGATCTCTCTACCTATTCGTCGCATCTGTTGAATATGAAAGCGATGTTGTCGGGGGTAGATGAATCGACACTGATACTGATTGATGAGTTTGGCTCGGGAACAGAGCCAAATATTGGTGCGGCAATTGCCGAATCTATGCTCGAACGCTTTGTCGAGAGTCGCTGTTTTGGCGTGATTACGACACACTATACCAATATAAAGTACTACGCATCGTCGCACGAGGGAATTATCAATGGTGCGATGATGTTCGATGTGCAGAACATCCGCCCATTATTCAAATTGGAGATAGGCAAGCTGGGTAGTTCGTTTGCGATAGAGATTGCTCGCAAGATTGGTTTACCGGAGAGCATTATATCGTCAGCAAAAGAGAAGGTTGGAAACGAGCAGATAGATCTCGAACGTCAATTGCGTGAGATTGCTCGTGACAAACGTTATTGGGAGCAGAAACGAGAGCGTATTCGTCACGCCGACCGCAAGGTCGAGGCTTTGGAGCAGGACTATCAGCAACAGTTGAGTGAGATACGCGAACAACGTCGGGCGATACTTCACGAGGCAAAAGAGCAGGCTCGTGAATTGATTGCTTCGGCAAATCGAAAAATTGAGACTACAATTAAAGAGATACGAGAAACGCAAGCCGCCAAGGAGCAGACTCGTATGTTGCGTCGCGATTTGGATAGTTTCCGTGAGCAGGTCGAGCAGAATAATAGCACGGAGGACAACGAACGTCTGGAACGTGAAATGGCCCGTATCGAACGTCGCAAGCAGCGTCGTCAGGAGCGTAAGAATAGTGCTGATACGCAACAATCGACAGTGCAGGCCTCTGTGGCAAAACCATTGCCTATGGAGGTTGGAGCGAAGGTGCGTTTGCGTGGGCACGAGGGCGTTGGAACGGTTGAGCAGATTCGCTCGAAACGAGCCCAAGTATCGTTTGGTCAGATATTGACGACGGTTGAGATAAGCCGATTGGAGGTTATATCGGCTGCGGAGTTCCGTCGTGCAACACGTCCCGAAAAACCTACAACGACATATTCGTCAGATATTTCCCAACGCCGTTTGAATTTTACCTCTTCTGTCGATATTCGCGGTATGAGGGTTGCCGAGGCTATGGAGCGTGTGCAGTCGTTGGTCGATGATGCACTGATGTTGGGCGTAGGATCGGTGTCAATTCTGCACGGCAAGGGCACGGGAGCATTGAAAGAGGAGGTGCGTCGCTATTTGTCGGCACTGCCGGAGGTTGCTCGTGTGCAGGATGACCATCCCGATAGAGGCGGTGCTGGTATTACGTTGGTTACCTTTGGTATTTAATAGTTAGCAGGTATGAAATTGCGACTTTCTCAAATAGCCGAAATATCTGGAGGAGAGCACTATGGCGAGGACTTTTTGGTCGAAAATGTGGTGACCGATAGTCGTGCTATGGGTGTGGATGAGCAGACGATGTTTGTCGCTATGGTCGGAGTAAATCACGATGCACACTATTTTATTGAGACAATGAAGGGGCGAGGAGTTCGCTCTTTTATGGTCGAACGTGTAGTCGATGGTATGACCGATTGCGGAGTGGTGGTTGTCAAATCGGCACTTACGGCATTGCAGCAGTTGGCTTCGTACGTGCGTCAGCAATTTCGTGGCAGGGTAGTAGCCATTGCAGGCTCAAATGGAAAGACCGTAGTCAAGGAGTGGATTTCACAAGTTATGCCGT
>JAFVXS010000031.1 GCA_017501025.1 Alistipes sp. | reverse complement strand
GGCGACCGTCGATGTGCGCACCACGCTCGATACGCTCGACGGCAGACCCCATTACAAAGTCCATGGGCGGGGTGTGACGATGCCGGCCTATCGATGGTTTTTTACGGTGGATGACAGTTACTACATCTGGGCAGATACGACCAATAATCGGACGACACGCTTTGCAAGTGATATCCGCGAAGGCTCCTACTCCTTCCGCAGCGAATATTGTTACGACCGCGAAAATGGAGTTGTCAATACCCGTTGGCAGAAGAAGCAACTGCCCGAGAGGAGCAAGACGATGCAGATTTCCGAACACGGAATGGATCCCGTGTCGCTCTACTTCAACCTGCGTAGCGAGGATTCAGACTCTTTTCGCGAGGGAGAGTCGCGCCGCTTGGAGATGGTTTTGGAGGATACGGTGCGCTATCTCGAATTCCGATTCATCGGACGCGAGGTGAAGCGTGTGCCGAAGATGGGCAAATTCCGAACTCTCAAATTCAAGTGCCAGATAGGTACTTCGGACGGCTTCTCGTTCACGGACGGGACAGAATTTTCGATATGGATTACCGATGACCGCAACAAGTTTCCGGTCTATCTCGAATCACCAATTCGCATAGGCAGCATTTGTGGATACATCTCGAAGATTTCGGGCTTGAAATATCCACTCGAAAGCCTTGTCAGGCGGTGAAATGTTGTTATAACGCCACAATTAGCAAAAAAAAGATTACCTTTGCAGAAATATAACACAATACTATGGAAGAGAATACCAAAGGATACGCTCCCGAAGAGGAGAATGATGATGAGGATTATTACTATCAGACCGATGTCAACAAATCGTTGCGAGGCTACAAGATTGTGATTGCTATTTTGGCAATTATCTTGGCTGCCATCTCGATTTTGTATTACAACATCAACCGTCGTCAGCAACTCGAATATCGCGAGTTGGAGGTGGTGCGCGATTCGATTAAGAATGACCTTACGAACTTGATTTCGGAGTATGACTCTCTTCAATATCAGAACGACACGATCTCGGCACGGCTGGTAGAGGCAAACGAACTTGTCGAGCAACTTAAATATGAGCGCCGACTGAATTACAATCGCCTGCGTGCCTACGAGAAGGAGGTCGGTACCTTGCGAACGGTGATGAAGCGCTACCTTCGCCAAATCGACTCGCTCAACAGCCTGAACAAGAAACTTATCAACGAAAATGTCTCGTATCGCAAAGAGATTTCGACGGCAAATCTGCGTGCAGAGCGTGCCGAAGAGCAGGCCTCGGAACTCAAAAACAAGGTGCAGCAGGGCGCAATCGTTCGTGCCCGCGATATCATGCTTGTTGCTTTGAGCGCCAAGGGCAAGCCTGTGACACGCGTTCGCACGGCAACGACTCTGCGAGTTGACTTCACCCTTAATGCCAATGAATTGGCGGTGCCGGGAAACCGAGAGATATATGTGCGCATAACTTCTCCTGACGGCTATATCCTTTCGACCGAGCAGACCCCGTCGTTCGAGTTCGAGGGTGGCAAGTTGAGTTATTCGGCATCGCGAGAGGTCGATTATCAAAACGAAGACCTCGATGTCAGCATTTTCTACAACGGAAGCGGATTTGCTGCCGGTACCTACAAGGTGCAGTTGTACAGCGGTGGATACCTGATGGGAACCTCCGAAGTCGTGCTCAGATAAGATCAGGTGTTCCTGCCAACGACCATAAAAGAGGTGCGGGCTCTGGGTTGGGATTCACTCGATGTGATTCTCTTCACGGGCGATGCATACATCGACCACCCCTCGTTCGGGGCTGCGGTCGTGGGTCGCTTGCTCGAAGCCGAGGGTCTGCGCGTGGCGATAGTTCCACAGCCCAACTGGCGCGACGACCTGCGCGACTTTACAAAGTTGGGTGCTCCGCGTCTGTTTTTTGGAGTAACCGCAGGTGCGATGGACTCGATGGTCAATCACTACACTGCCAACCTGCGACTGCGTAGCAACGATGCCTATACGGCAGGCGGCAAGGCGGGATTCCGACCCGACCGAGCCGTTACTGTCTATACGCATATACTCAAAAAGTTATACCCCCACATTCCGGTTGTAATCGGAGGTATCGAAGCCTCTCTGCGACGACTCACTCATTATGACTATTGGAGCAACTCGTTGCATCCATCGATACTCGTCGAGAGCGGTGCCGATCTGCTGATGTACGGTATGGGTGAGAGGGTGGTCGTCGAGGTTGCAAAGGCTATG
>JAFVXS010000030.1 GCA_017501025.1 Alistipes sp. | reverse complement strand
TTGGAGGAGATTGGCGAGAAGTTCGACCTTACTCGCGAGCGTGTTCGACAGATTAAGGAGAAGGCTATCCGTCGTCTGCGTCACTCTTCGCGTAGCAAGTTACTCAAATCATACCTCGGATAGTACCGATATATCAAACAAAAAGGTCGCATCAAGTTTTTTGGTGCGACCTTTTATTTGCTGTCGGGTGATAAAACTATCGGCCTCTGACAAAACTACGTATCTGTGCCGACATAGCATATTGCAACACGCCTCGCATCGCGATATAGAATGTAAACGCCAGCCAGATGGCATCGTTTCCGAGGAATGGACGTGTGGCAAAGTATATCGCAAAGTGGGCTGCGGTGGCAAGCAACATCGTATCACGCATCGTACGGGTCAGTGTTGCTCCGACCATCACACCATCTATCAAAAACGGAAATGCCGAGACAAGCGGAATAGCGATAACCCACCCCACATACCGTTCGGCAGCAGCAAAGAGTTGTTCACGCTGCAAGCCATTGTCGTCTATAAAGAGGTCGAGGATGTCACGCCACCAACCAACATATATCGCCACACAAAAAATGGCAATGCAGAGTGTCCAAACAAGCGAGTAGCGGACAGCCTTATAGAGCGACTCTCGATTTCGGGCTCCGATAAAACGCCCCGTAAGAGCCTCTGCCGCATAGGCAAAGCCATCGTTCATATACGAAAAGAGCGTAAAGAGTTGCATCAGCATACTGTTTACCGCCAACAGCACCGTATCGCCCAGACGTGACGAGGCTGCCGTAAAGAAAGTATAGACGATAACAATACAAAATGTTCGAATCATTATATCGGCATTGGCTCGGAAAAATTCACGCATAGGCTCGATATCGAGCACCTCCGCAATCTTAACCCGTCGCAACGTATGGCGAAACTTTGCCACAAGCAGGATTACCGACAGTATAAAGCCCGACCATTGTGCCACCACCGCTGCGTATGCAATACCCGCGATACCCATATCGCAACCAAAGACAAACCACAGACTGAAAGCGACGTGCATCACATTGACCACAATAGCCGTTATCATCGGTATTACGGCATTCTGCATACCCGTAAACCAACCATTCAAACCAAAGAGCATTATACCCGCAGGCACTGCCCAAACTCTGGCATAGAAGTATTGGGCAACCAAATCGTCGCCATTCATCAGCCAAAGGGCAAACTCTCCCAACGGGAATTGTGCCAACAACACAAAAAGACCCAAAAAGAGCGACACTGCCACTGCACGCAACAACATTGCAGTTGTCTCGTCGAAGCGTCCCGCACCGAATGCTTGTGCCGTAAATCCGCTTGTACTCATACGCACAAACGAACAGTTCCAATAGATAAAGTTAAATATCGAGACACCCACTGCCAAAGCACCTATCGTATGGGCTCCGTCGCCCAAATGTCCCGCAATAGATGTGGAGAAGATACCCATCAACGGTACGGTGATGTGGGATATCATATTCGGAATTGCCAGACGGAATATCTCTCGATTCATAAAAAAATACACTTTTTGCTCTGCAAAGGTATGAAAAAAGTGGATAACAAATCGGCTGCACACAAAAAAGAGCATCGTTTCGGTCGCAAATATCACGGAGAACGTTTTTTCTTACTCTTTTCCGACCGCTTTTATCTCTCGTATCGAGAATTTTGTGTAACTTTGCATCCAAATATAAATTTTCATAAAATGAAAAAATTCAACACAGACTCTACGTCTAACCTTTCACGTTTTGCAAAAGACCGTCGTTTGCGTCGCGAAACAACAACCGCTGTTGCAGATGAGCCACGTCCATCTCGCGGACAACATCGTACTGCACGACGCTCATATAACCCCAATTTCGACGAGGACAACCGCCTCAATGCCGAATACAGACCGAAGCCTGGTGGCAGAAATCGTCGTCCGTCGGCAGGTCGCGACGAGTCGTTTGCCAACCGCGAAGGTCGTCCGGCATCTGCCCCATTCAAAAAGGCAAAAAGCGAGCGTAATGCAGCCTTTGCTCCAAAGGGTAATCGTCCGCAACGCAGCACCACACGACCTCGCAAGGAGGGTACAGCGGAGCAGCCAAAGCGTGAATACCCACGCTACGCACCAAAACGCATCGCTACGGAGTTGCGTTTGAACCGCTATGTTGCCCAATCGGGAATCTGCTCGCGTCGAGAGGCCGACGAGTTTATCAAAGCGGGTTTGGTGAGTGTAAACGGTGTTATCGTAACCGAGTTGGGAACAAAGGTAAAGCTCTCGGACGAGGTACGCTTCAATGACGAACGTATTCAGGGCGAGAAGTTGGTATATCTGCTCCTCAACAAGCCGAAAGGCTATGTAACAACAACCGAGGATGACCACGCAGCAAAGACCGTAATGGAGCTCGTTGCAGGAGCCTGCACCGAACGCATCTATCCCGTAGGTCGTTTGGACAAAAATTCGCTCGGCTTGTTGCTCTTTACAAACGATGGCGATATTGCCCGCCAACTGACTCACCCTTCACTCAACAAGAAGAAGATTTACGAAGTACAGCTCGACAAACCACTTACCCGAGCAGACTTCGCACAACTTGCCGAAGGTATCGTCTTGGAGGATGGCGAAGCCTACTGCGACGAAATTTCATACATATCCGACGACAAAAAGAGTGTCGGTGTGGAGATTCACTCGGGACGCAACCGTATCGTTCGCCGTATGTTCGAACACTTGGGCTACACAGTCACAAAGCTCGACCGTGTATATTACGCGGGTCTTACCAAAAAGGCTCTCAAACGAGGCGCTTGGCGATTCCTTACCCGCGACGAGGTAAACCGACTCAAATCGGGACGATACGAATAGTCAAAAAAATGCTAACACAAACTCGAAGATAACGATGAAACAGAAAGTCAAACTACACGACCGCACCTTTGAGGTGATGATTCCTGCTGCCGAAATTGATGCAGCAGTTACACGCGTTGCCAATAGACTCAATATGGACTATGCCTCATCTGCACAGCCCCCTATTTTTGTTGGCGTATTGAGCGGTTCGGTCATCTTCCTTTCGGATGTAATCCGTAAAACCACCTTTAACAACGAGTTGGCATTCGTTCAAATTTCATCATACGAAGGCACTCAATCGACAGGCTGTGTAAAGCAGAAGTTCGGAATCGATTTCGACATCACCGGCCGCGATATAATCATCATCGAGGATATCGTAGAGACGGGACACAGCATCAACTATATGATTGATTATATCCAATCGCTCAATCCTCGCAGCGTAGAGGTTTGCACACTCTTCTTCAAACCCGAGAAGTATCTCTACGAGCGTCCGATTAAGTATTGTGCTATGGAGATTGGCAACGAGTTTATCGTAGGTTATGGTTTGGATTACGACCAGATAGGCCGTAACCTGCCTGACGTATATGTCCTGTCGAATGAGTAGTATTGAGGCATTGGAGGGCGGTCTTCGGCTCCCTTTGGTCGAGGATTTTTATACCATTCAGGGCGAGGTGTATCACAGCGGCAAAGCTGCATACTTCATCCGCCTCGGAGGGTGTGATGTAGGGTGTGCGTGGTGCGATGCCAAATACACCTGGAATCCGCGTCTCTACCCTCCAACCCCAATCGACGAGATTGTCGAGCGTGCCGTAGCCTGCGAAGCACAATCTATCGTAATTACAGGTGGAGAGCCACTACTCTATCCGCTGGCACCGCTTACGGATGCCCTGAAAGAGCAGGGTTTGACAATATTTCTAGAAACATCGGGTTCGCACCCTTTCAGCGGAACATTCGACTGGGTATGCCTTTCGCCAAAGCAGAAATCGGAGCCGTTGGATGAAGCATACGCTCGTGCCGATGAGTTGAAGGTTATCATTGCCGAGGAGTCGCAAATCGAGTGGGCGGAGCAATGTCGCAGCCGTGTGGGCAAACATTGCCGCCTATATCTGCAACCCGAATGGAGCGTCAGCGAACGTGTTATGCCGCTGATTGTCGAGTATGCCAAACGTCATCCCGAGTGGAACATCTCTATTCAGAGCCACAAATATATGCACATCCCGTAACATCGAGTCGTATGGGTAAGACAAAACGAGGAAATAAGACCATATCTCGGTTCAAAGAGCGTCTGGGCAAGTTGCAACTAAATATGTGGCGACTGCTCACAATCGTTGTCTTTATCTATACGCTGATACTCATAGGCCGTTCGGTTGTTAAGATTGTCCGCACGCAGATTGATATCCACAATCTCGAAACCGAGCGTGATGGCTACCTACGCTCCATCGCTGCCGACAGCACTGTTATCGAGCAACTCAAACACGATGAATTTCTCGAACAGTATGCCCGCGAACGATACAATATGGAGCGTAAGGGGGAGACCAACTATATGTTCAACTCAAAAAAGTAGTGGTCGCGATGACCGAATTTGGACTTATCGACTACCTACGGCAACACTTTGCCGATATCCCGGGCAACGGTTTCGAAGGCATAGGTGACGACTGTGCCATATACCCTATGGCAAATGGGCACTCTCTCGTCGTAAGTTGCGATGCGTTGTGCGAGGATATTCACTTCATCAAAAGTCAAATCTCCGCTGCGGAACTCGCCCGAAAGGCATTAACCGTAAATTTAAGCGATATCGCCGCAATGGGTGCTCGACCTATTGCTTCGATGTTGGCTTTAACACTGCCGAAGGAGTGTTCGGAGGGGTGGATTAAGGAGTTTATCGATGGTTATCACGCCCTATCTCTACAATATGGAGTTCCTCTTATCGGAGGCGATACAACGGCTTCGAAAAGTGGCATAATGCTCGCCGTAACGATATTCGGCATAGCCCCCGATGCAAATATCAAGCGACGTTCGGCAGCCAAAGTGGGCGATGCAATAATGGTGACCGGCACTCTTGGAGAGTCGGCAGCAGGTTTGGAGGATATTCTATCAGGACGAACATCTACATCGGCAGCACATTGCCACCTCAACC
>JAFVXS010000029.1 GCA_017501025.1 Alistipes sp. | reverse complement strand
GCGGAGTGGCGTACGGTAGGCTTCGCACCAAAGCGTGATAATGCCAAGATTTATGAGCGTTTCCGTCAGGCTTGTGACAACTTCTTCGAGAAGAAGCGTGCCTTCTATGCCGATGTTAAGGAGGAGATGGATGCCAATCTCCAACTCAAAGAGCAACTTTGCGAAAAGGCAGAGGCTCTTGCCGAGAGTGACGATTGGAAGGCAGCAACCGACCAACTGCTTGCATTGCAGGCGGAGTGGAAGAGGGTCGGTAGCGTATCGCGTCGTTATGCCGATGCGGTTTGGAAGCGTTTTCGTCGTGCTTGCGATAAGTTCTTCGAGCGTAAATCGCAATATTTTGCCGAAGTTGAGAGCCAATATACAGAGAACTTGGAGCGTAAGCGTGCCCTGATTGAGGAGATGACAAAAGTCGATGTCAAGGGTATTACGCACGATGCAATTAAGGAGTTCCAGCGTCGTTGGAGCGAGATAGGTTACGTGCCGATTAAGGTCAAAGACGAGTTGCAGACTCTCTATAAGGGGGCTATCGACCGTCTCTTCAATGCTCTTCGTGGTGCAGGTCGTGAGCAGGCTCTGGACCGTTTCAAGGAGCGAGTGTCGTCGTTGCGAACTTCGGGAGAACATCGCCTCCGCAACGAGCGTGAGCGACTCTATAACAGTGTTCGCCAACTCGAACAGGAGATTGCAACGTTGGAGAATAATATCGGTTTCTTCTCAAAGGGTGCGTCGTCGTTTATCGCCGAGGTCGAGGAGAAGATTGCCCGAGCAAAACGCGAAATGGCAGATACCATCGAGAAGGTAAAGATGATAGATGGCGAGTAGTCGTTCAGAGTGATTTAGATAGTTAAAAACGAGAAAAATATTTTTACGGAAGATGAATAACAACAAACAGACGATTATAGGATTTGTCCTGATAACGATTGTATTTTTCGGATATATGCTTTTCAATAGCTACCAGATTGAAAAGTATAACGAGCAGAAGGCTTTGGAGAGTGCGGAACAGATTGCCGAGCAGGGTTCGGAGGCGTTGGCTGTTGAGGCACCTGCTGCCGAAAAGCCTGCCGAAGCAGAGACTGTGGAGGCTGCGGAGCAATCGGCTGACCCATTTACAAGCAATACACCTGTTGAGGAGATTGCACTGTCGAACGATGTGATAGACCTTCGCCTTTCGACTCTCGGAGCACAGATTGTAGATGTTACATTGAAGGATTATACGAAGTATGCACCGAAGGATGAGCGTCACGAGTTGGTGCATCTCTTCGACCCTGCAACGGCACAATTCGATATTACGTTCTTCGTAAAGCATAATCTTCGCAATTTGCCTATACAGACTTTGAACCGCAACTTCGAGAAGGTGTCGGTTGAGCGTCTTGGCGACAAGCAGGTGGCTACGTTGCGATTGCCGTTTGGCGATGAGCGTTCGCTCGATTTTGTCTATACACTCTACGATGAGAAACGTCCGGAACGTGACTATTTGGTCGATTTCGAGGTGCGTTTCAACAATATGGCGGAGTTGATGGCAAATCAGACCAGCCTTATGGTTGATTGGTCAAATCGTTCGTACCAGAACGAGCGTAGCTTCAAGAACGAAAATATGTATAGCACCATCGCCTATCGCTATCCTACGGAGGTTGGTATCGAGGATTTGGGCGTGTCGGAGGGTAACAAGAGCGAAGAGATTTCGACCGCTGTTGATTGGATTGCATTCAAACAGCAGTACTTCACATCGGCACTTATTCCTCGTTCGTGCGACTTCAACTACGCCGATATAGCATTCGATACGGCACAGGCAAAATCGGGTTATATGAAGCACTACTCGATGAAGGGTGCCATAGAGTATCAGCCATCGAAGAGGGCATACGACTTCTCGTTCTATCTCGGCCCTAATAAGTTTGCGGTGCTGAAACAGCTGACCGATGCCGATGGCGAGTCGTTGCAGATGGAGCGAATTATCCCGTTGGGCTGGATATTCTCGACCTATATCAGCCGTTGGATTGTAATCCCAACGTTTGACTTCTTGTGTCAGTATATCTCATCGTTCGGTCTGATTATTCTGATTTTGACGATTTTCGTCAAGCTGCTCATCTTCCCGCTCACATACAAGAGTTATATGTCGATGGCGAAGATGCGAGTTTTGCGTCCCGAGTTGGAGGCTATCAATGCAAAATATCCACGTCAGGAGGATGCTATGAAGAAACAGCAGGCGACAATGGAGCTCTACAACAAGGCGGGTATCAGCCCTATGAGTGGCTGTCTGCCGATGTTGATACAGATGCCTGTGTTGATTGCAATGTTCCGCTTCTTCCCTGCATCTATCGAGTTGCGTGGTCAGGCGTTCTTGTGGAGCGACGACCTCTCGTCGTACGATAGTGTTTTGGAGTTGCCGTTCGATATTCCGTTCTATGGCGACCACGTTTCGTTGTTCTGCCTTTTGATGGCGTTGGCACTCTTCCTCTATTCGCAGTACAACTATAAGCAGACCGCTTCGTCGCAGCCACAGATGGCAGGAATGAAGTTTATGACGCTCTATATGATGCCTGCGATGATGTTGTTGTGGTTCAACGACTATTCGAGCGGTTTGTGCTACTACTATCTGTTGTCGAATATCTTCACGATGTTGCAGACGTTCATTATTCGTCTGATGGTTGATGATGAGAAGGTGCGTAGTGCTATTTCGCGTCGTATGGCAAATACGAAGGGTAAGAAGTCGCGTTTCCAGCAGCGATATGAGGAGATGATGCGTCAGCAGGAGGCTTCGCAAAAACGTTAATTCCAGAAAATGGCTTTTGTAGCGAGCATATCCAACGACGAGGCTTCGTTGCTGCCGGTTGCCCGATTCGAGGGTACAACTATTGTGATTGACCGCGAGGAGCAGGTCGCAGAGGCGTGTGACTACCTTCGCCAATGTCGATTGTTGGGCTTTGACACCGAAACCCGCCCATCGTTTAGGCCGAAGGTTACAAACAAGGTTTCACTGTTGCAACTGTTTGGTGGGTCGCGATGCTATCTGTTTCGATTAAATTGTATAGGCCTGCCGAGTGCGGTTACCAAGTTGCTTGCCGACGAATCCATCGTGAAGGTTGGTGTTGCGGTGCGTAACGATATTACGGGACTCGCACAGCTGCGACACTTTACGGCACGAGGTTTTGTCGATTTGCAAAACGAGGTGGGACGATACGGTATCGAGAACAAGAGCCTGCGCAAGGTGGCGGGTATAGTTCTCGGACACAAAATATCGAAGGCGCAACGTTTGAGTAATTGGGAGGCAAATACGCTGACACTGCAACAGATTGTCTATGCAGCAACCGATGCGTGGGCGTGCATAGAGATTTTCAATGTGTTGGATGCTATCGAGCCGATTATTGAGAGTAAACAATAAAAAGAGATAAGTATTATGGTAATTTTGGTATTGAACTGCGGTAGCTCGTCGATAAAGTATCAGGTAATCGACGTTGAGGCGGCATCGCACACACTGCTTGCCAAGGGTTTGGTTGAGCGTATTGGTCTGGCGGAGGGCGATTTGACCCACAAGCCTGTCGGCAAGGAGGTGTTCCGTCTGCACCAACCGATAGAGGACCATACGGTAGGTATCCGTCTGGTGTTGGAGGCTTTGACCGATTCGCAACACGGAGTGATTGCATCGCTCGACGAGGTTAAGGCAGTGGGTCATCGTGTGGCTCACGGTGGCGAATATTTTACGGCAAGTTGCATTGTCGATGAGGATGTTAAGACGAAGATTCGTTCGTTGTTCGAGATTGCTCCGCTGCATAATCCTGCCAATTTGGAGGGTATTTTGGCAATCGAACGTGTGTTGCCTGCGGTAGAGCAGGTTGCGGTATTCGACACATCGTTCCATCAGACAATTCCTGCTGTGAACTACCTCTATGCACTCCCTTACGAGTATTACGAGAAGTATCGTGTTCGTCGTTACGGTTTTCACGGTACAAGTCATAAGTTTGTTGCACAGCGTGGTGCAGCGTTGGCAGGTTTGGAGTTTGACAATTCGAAGATTATCACCTGCCATATCGGTAACGGAGCATCGATTACGGCTGTTGTAGATGGCAAGTCGTTTGTAACATCGATGGGCTTCTCGCCTGTTGATGGATTGGTTATGGGTACCCGTTCGGGCGATGTCGATCCGAGTGCATTGACCTATATCGCCGAGAAGGAGGGTATGGGTTTGGCGGATATTAACACGATGATTAACAAGCGTTCGGGTGTCGAGGGCGTATCGGGCGTATCGAGCGATATGCGCGATATTGATGCAGCTTACGACGAGGGTAATCCTCGTGCAGTTTTGGCTCGCGATATCTACTATGCCCGCGTTAAGCAGTATATCGGCAAATATGCAGCCGCAATGGGTGGCGTCGATTTGGTGGTCTTTACGGGTGGTGTTGGCGAGAACTCTGCCGAACTTCGTGAGGGAGCCTGCTCATCGATGGAGTTTATGGGCATAAAGATTGATAAGGATATCAATGCTACCGTACGAGGCACCGATACCATCATTTCGAGTGGCGATTCGTCGGTAAAGGTTGCCGTGATAGCAACAAATGAGGAGCTGGTTAT
>JAFVXS010000028.1 GCA_017501025.1 Alistipes sp. | reverse complement strand
CCTATAGACATAGACATATTGCTGCTTGGCGACAACAAGATAGACTGTCCGGAGCTGACTGTTCCGCACAAGCTGATGTATGAGAGGGATTTTGTGATGATCCCGTTGCGGGAGATTCTCACCGGCATACGGGAAGAAGAATGAAACGCCGTCTATGGTACGAGTGTAGCCATAAGTGCCGACCGAGCCCGTTCCCATACTGAACAATGCTCCGAGTTCGCTACTTGGCACTCGATAGCCATAAGGACAAGGGTCGTAGATGGTCTTCGTGGTCATTCCCGTTGCCTCGTTGTAGCCCCAAAGGAAGTCGTATCGCTGATGTGTCCAATTGAAGATATAGGATAGCGGTTGTCCTGTCGGCAATATCAAATACATTGGGTTCTCCACCGCATTTTGCAGTGTTGGTTGCGCAAACTGCACCACCTCGGCTGCCGTCTTCTCGTCCGAGGAGAAATCATAATACAGTGCCGTATTGAGGTTAATTGGAGAGTAGTTGTACGATGGAGGTCCCATAGATGGGTCTTTGCGCCCCCATTGGTAATAAAGACCGTATGTCGCCAATGCACTCTCTGCGCTATTGCAGGTTGCGGCTGTTGCACCGATATTTCTATCGAGAACGGTTATGGTATGTTCGCCTATCTTGACAGGAAACTCCTCGGGTTGCTCTGTAATCCAAATATGCCACGACCACAACACCTTACCAGCATTGTCATAGACAGCAATAACAGCATTTCCGCGAGCTGACGAGTCGGACAACTTAAATCTCACATAACCAAACTTCAACTCTATATCGGTTATGAGTCCAAGCTGGCTCTCCCATAGCAAATGTGCCGAAACCGGAGATATTTTCTCCGTTGTCGGATAGAGAGTTTGTGCTCCCGAAGAGATAATTCCCGACGCGCCATTACCAACAACTGTTGCAAGGAAGCAATAGCCATCATAAATATCGTTTCCATCCGCATCCTTCAATTCATCCGGAGCCACAACATAGCAGTTTGCCAACTTAAAGGTTGAAATTACATCCTTGTCTATATCCTCACTGACCTCAAACTCGTGCAGACTCGATAGGTCGTAGTAACGCTCTTCGCCCTCTTGTTCGAGAATTGCACCAATGGTTCCGTTGGTTCGGAAGTTCAATTTGATATCGTAGATACAACCCGCATCGAAGATATCGACTTCTCTCTCGCTTCCATTCTCATCTTTGACAATGTGTTTTGCCGAAATTGTCGTATTATAGACACCCGAAGCGGTGTGAATCTCCAACTCCACATCGCGGTTTGGTTCAATTAACGAATATCCGAGATAGGCCTCATTCTTCAACGATGTTCCCTCCATGTGAATCGGATAGTTTGCCGACTCGTTATAGGTTGGGTGGTTGGAATCGTTGTCGAACATCGGGGTACAGATGATTGGTAGATTGTCGTAGTCGCCCCAATGATAGACCTCGCCAAATTCGCCCAACTCGGTTGGTAACCAAATCTTACACGAAGTCGGTTGATTGCGTATCACAACATACTGTATCTCACCCCACATACTTAGGCTCTGTGTGCTCTGCTCGGCGTATGCCGTTATGCGCACAGCGGAACGATAGTGACGATATGTAAAATAATTTGAATATCGTGGCGAGGGGAAATTGTGTCCGAATGGCTCGCGATATATATTGCTGTTATCCACAGGGTGAATATCACTCTTGTGCGGAGCTGTGGCGTTGTATTTATGCCACGACTGTCCTTCACAAACATTGCTTACCATCAAATCGGTCTCGCCATCAAGCCCCTTGAACTGCAAAGCCACAACCTCGGTAGGCACACCGTTAATCTCGACCGTTTCGTTTAGGCGCACCGCGTCAAACTCCGAGAAGTCGAATTGTGCCGTCACCGGCACACCTTCTTTACGCGGAAGCGTACAAGTCATCGGATACCAGCCAATCATTCGTGTGTGATAGAAATGCGTTGTGTCACAATGAACAACACCGTCAATCTTCTCCTCTACGATATGCAACTTATAGGACTGCTCGGGCGCCAACGACACCGAACGATAGTGTATTCCTTCGGTATTATCAGGCGAGGATGTTATGGTCGATTCGAGCAGCTGCGCCTTGTTCCAATTGGTACGATATGGCGTAGTCGGAACATTGCCGGTGAATGTGTAGAGTCCATCATTCACCGCATCCAAATCCTCGTCGAGGCGGAGGAAATTAGAGTCTAAGCGTTTGGTCGTAATCTGGTCCACCAACGAGCGCACCGCAATGCCCGCACTCTCAGTGCGCGACACACTACGCGACTCCACCACGCACGACGGTGCAATGGTCGCAGGGAGAGCAACCGAGGCTCCACTCTCGACCTCAACACTATTCAGCGCATCGCCCCTCATCTCGCACGAAACAAAGAGCAAGGAAACTATCGTCAAGACAACATATATTCTTCTCATAATCTCACTCCTCCTACTCTTTTTGACAACGAGCCGACATTCCATAGGCCGGACCACAACCGTCGCCACCCGAATTTGCAACCTGTCCTGTATATGTGTTGGTGTAGATATACGAACGGGTGTTGTATTGTCCCATCGGCATACCTGTAACCAATCGTCCTTGCTGTCCTACATCCTCGAAACCACCATCTTGCGGGTGACGATAACCAACATACGGATACCACGCCCTATCGAAGGCGTTTTTGTTGAAAACCAATCCATACGAGTCGAAATTTGCCTCGCCATTGCTGAGATTTATGTTTCCGCCATTCTCGCCATAGGTATAACCGGCATTGTTACCATAGCCCCACGCATGATGGAACGGTGTTCTATATCCCGGAGGACAAGGGTCATGCATCGTCTTGGAAAAGGTTTGTCCTTGAATTGTGTAGTCCTTGACTGCATAGCCCCAAAGAGCCACATTCGTGTACCCATCGGCAAATGTCGAAGGGAACCAACCGCAAGTGTTGTTGCCAGACATTGAAGTACTACAGTAGAAGACCATTGGATTCTGCGTAACAACAGGTATTGTGGCTGCCGATGCAGTATCTATATCGGTACGACTCGACCACGCTCCCGTATTGTAATTCTTCACCCAATACTTCGACGATTTTGGTTTTCCACTCACATTCTCATCGCCCGAATTGTATGCAGGAGGTCCGAATATAGGGTCTTTGCGACCCCACTGATAGTAGAACCCGTATGTCGCCATACGCTCTGCATCACTTGCAAACGATAATCGGCTTACTGATGTATTCGGAGCGGTAGTTGCGCCAAGGTTGCGATCCATAAATGTATAGTTTCCGGTAACCATATCGGCAGGTTTGTCCGTAAGCCATATATGCCAGGTCCACAGAATCTCGCCATCTATATCGTATGCCGCCAAACCTACATTCCCCTTATGGAATGTGCCAACATAGAAGGTGACATATCCCTCTTCGTCCAACTCTCCATTGTTGAGAATCTGTATAGGCAGGAGATTCTCCACATCGCTCGCAGAACCGGTAACCTCCGTGAAATCGCCCTGCCACCAGAGGAAATCAATCTTTGCCGGAGCAATCGAAGCTGCGAGTCCGCCGTTAATCTCGGCGGTAGTTGTACCACCCAACGGCAAAAGCGAGCCCACACCGTTTCCTCGTATCGTAGCCTTAAATTTGTAGTATCCCGATCGATGTACCATATAAGCATTTGCACTCTGTGACGCACTCAGATTGGTAACTATGGCTGTCGAATGGCTTGACACGCAACGCACCGGCAAGGCTCGATTACGATGGCTCTCTGCTGCATCCCAGCCGGCATTGCCACTTGCCGTATATCGCAACTCGTAAGGCGGATTATTTGTCGTTTTCAAATCCACAGCGCTTGACCACATCCGCACCATATTACGAGTGATGTTTTCCGTTCCGTCTGCCTCGATATAACCCTGGAAAGGATACCACACACTATTGGCAGCAACCGACAAATTTACACCGGAGCCATCATGCCAACCTCCAACTTTCTCGTATTGTGCAATGTTCTGCCATACTCTCATGTCGGCAACCATATACCCCGGAGGACATGGGTCATACATCGTCTTTTCGAGGTCGGT
>JAFVXS010000004.1 GCA_017501025.1 Alistipes sp. | reverse complement strand
TCGTCGCCAACACCCTTTACGGTAGAGGCAACTTTCGGTGCAAAATCTTTGGTCAATCGTTCAATCAATCGAAATTCGCCCAACTCGGCAATTTCGGTACGTCCTTTTATAGCCATAACTCTAAAATTTTCGCAAAGATAGTGATTTTTTCCTTGCCAATCAACGACTTAACGATTATATACCACCATACGGCACACAAACTTCAAAGATTTCGGTAAAATATCACTTATCCGATATTGAGTATTTCAAAGGTTTCTTAATTAAAAATTTTTAATTATTTGTTTTGTTTTTTGGAATTTTGACGTAACTTTGTGCGTAAATTTCTTCAAAGAGTAGAAGGCTTATGCTCAATATTATCCTTTTTGGAGCCCCAGGCTGCGGCAAAGGCACCCAATCGGAACTCCTCGAAAAAAAGTATGGGTTGAAACACGTTTCAACTGGTCAGATTATTCGTAACGAAATCGCATCGAAAACACCTCTCGGATTGGAGATGGAGTCATATATCAGTCGTGGCGAGTTGGCTCCCGACAATATTGTAATAGAGATGGTGGAGCACTACCTCGAAGATGCAAAATCGGCAGATATCAAAGGTACCATATTCGACGGTTTCCCACGCACCGAGCATCAGGCTTCGGTATTCGACACGGTGTTGGCACAACGCGATATGAAGGTCGATGTAATGATTTATATGGATGTTCCCGAAGAGGAACTTGTGCAACGCATCCTATTGCGTGGCAAGGATTCGGGTCGTGCCGACGACGCCTCGGAGGATGTTATCCGCAACCGCATAAAAATCTACAATGCACAGACTGCCGTAGTTGCTCAACACTACCTCGTCCAAGAGAAGTATGAGGCTGTGGATAGCGTTGGAACTATCGACGAAGTCTTTGAACGTATATGCAATGTGATTGACCGCTATATATAGCACAACCAAAGTAAATAGAGTGGGTGTCCAAATCGATTGGACACCCACTTTTTTGTTTGAAGTTGCATAACAAGGGAGATTTCAAGGCCTGCGAAGTCCGAAAAAGAGGAGCATACTCGACGTATGTGAGCAGTTACAAAGCAAGCGTAACGCCGAAATCACCTTGTTAGACAGCTTCTTGCAGCAGTTGTTTAACCGCCCCGACGATATAGGTACTACCGCCGATATACAAGAAACCGTTATCGGCAACCAGCTCTTTGCTGCGTTCGAATGCCGCAGCAATATCGGCATACGCCTCGCACTGCAAACCCAACTCGGCAGCAATCGACTGCAAAAACTCCACCGATGCGGCCCTATGCGACTCTGCCTGCGTGAAGATGTAGTGTGCATCACGAGGCAACATAGCCAACATCTCGCGGATATCCTTATCGGAGCAGAAGCCCAACATCATCACTCGCCTACCCTCGCACTCGACCGCTGCAATTTGTCGGGCAACCAACTCCATAGCGTGTGAATTGTGTGCCGTATCGCACAAAATCTTCGGTTGTTGGCTCAACTGCTGCCAACGACCCTCGAAGCCCGTTATCTCTGTCACATCACGCAGGCCAACAACCAATGCACGACGAGAGATTGATAATGGTGTATTTTGGTGCAGATAGTCGATAGCCGCACACACCGTAATCACATTCTGACGCTGATATTCGCCCAACAAACCAACCTGCAAAGTATATTGTTGATGGTCACGTTCGCGCAGCAAATCGAATACCTGAACACTACCCGACGGTGTATCCACAACCGTACGACCCAGACAACTGAATGCCTGCTCGGCATATATCACAGGCGAATTTGCATCGGCCGCAACCTCCTCGACCACAAGATTGTAGTTTGTATTGTGTTCGCCGACAACGATAGGTATCGACTTTTTGATAATACCACACTTTTCGCGTGCAATCTTTGGCAACGAATCGCCCAACAAATCGGTGTGCTCCAAACCGACATTTGTCAAGATGGTCAATGCCGGAATAACGACATTCGTGGCATCCAAACGACCGCCGAGACCCGTCTCTATCACAGCCACCTCAACATCACTCTGCGAGAAGTAGTCGAATGCCAACACGGTAGCCATCTCGAAAAACGAGAGTTCACACCCCTCCATTTCGAGGCGGTGTTTATTTACGAAATTGACAATTTTCTGCTTCGATATAACCTCGCCATCGACACGAATACGCTCACGGAAATCAACCAAATGTGGCGACGTATATAGACCTGTGCGATAGCCTGCCTGTTGCATTACGCTGGCAATCATATTGGCTACCGAGCCCTTGCCATTGGTACCCGCTATGTGAATTATAAAGTAGTTGCGTTGCGGATTTCCGATTTTGCGGCAAAACTCCGCAACACGCTCCAAACCGGGTTTGTATGCTGACTTGCCATCCTTCTCAAACGATGGAAGTTGTTTGTAAAGATAGTCGATAGTTTCGGTGTAGTTCATATCTGTTTATCTTCAAAAATTTTAATCAACCAAATAAAAACGCTTTTTCGAGCAGTATGCAACAGCATAGAGCAGGCATAAAAGAGCTACATAGAGTGCTATGCGACCAACGTAGTCACCGTGTTTGGTATAGAACGTAATGCGGTTATTCAATCGCACATCAGCAGTCAGAACACCACGCTTATCCCATCCCATAGTCGAAATATCATCGCCTCGCGAATTTATAAAACCCGAAACACCCGTATTGGCACTGCGGGCAATATCGCGACGATGCTCAATAGCTCGCAGACGACAAAATGCAAAGAGGTAGCGGTGTCCCGGGGTATTGCCCCACCAACCATCATTCGATATTACGCCTACGACCTGTGTTCCATTGCGGACAAATTCGCCGATGTAGTCACCATAAACCGCTTCGTAACATATTGCAGGTGCGATACTTATATCGTTATGCACAAAAGGACGTGCCGTCTCGCCAATACCCAGCTGACCAACCGTACCGCCCAAATCAACCTCAAAAAT
>JAFVXS010000027.1 GCA_017501025.1 Alistipes sp. | reverse complement strand
GGGCTTGTTTCCGTAGTTATCTTCGCTCAAATAACTGCGTGGCATACCGGCAACATTTCCTGTAATATTTACCAGATAACCCATATTGTAAGGACTTGCTCCCGGAGTTCCTGCCGAGGCCCAATGAGCTTTGCCGACGTGTATGGTAAAGTAACCATTCTCCTGTAATATTTTTGGGAACGGAGTCGCATAACAGGTATTCTCTACCCCATCTACGGGACTCATACCGTTGATATTCCAATCGGGACGCTGCAATTCGCCCTTTATGTCTGCAACACCCGTTACCGATGCAATAGCACCTCCTGCGGCATCGCTCGGCATATCACGCATTGCCGACGTCCAATTGGTGATGCGGGTATGTGCGGCATTCTGACCCGTAATTATAGATGTGCGTGTAGGCGTGGAGACCGGACAAGCGTAGGCATTTGTAAGGATAACACCCTCGCTCGCCAAACGTTGCATATTTGGCGTGTGGTAACGCATATTGTTCGGATAGGTTTCACTGCCATAGGCTACGGAGCTATCGACCCAACCCATATCATCGACAATGAAAAATACGATATTGGGTTGCTCTTTGGCATTTGCAAATGCAACTGCGGGTGTAAGAAGTGAGAGTCCAAGAGCTCTTTTGGTAAATTTTGTTGCCATCGTTTACTATATTAGATATCACAAATTTATCGCTAAATTTTGAATTATCGAAACATTTTACCGCATTTTTGACAAATCTCCTGAAACAAAACAAAAACGGTCAAGTCTTGCGACCTGGCCGTTTGAACGGATATTGAATAGTCCGACTATTTCGACAACTCTGCCAAAGCGGTCTTTGCAGGCTCAACACAAGGACCTGCTGTAACGAGTTTGAGGTTGCTGACAGCCTTTGCCTTCAAAGCAGCGTCCTTGCTGCCACCGGCGTTGAACTTCTCGTTGAATGCAGCACCGAGGATGAAATAAACATCGCTCTTCTCCTCGTCGGTAGTCTGTGCAGCGACAGCAGCAGCACCAAGCTCGATGACCTTGTCAAACTGCTTCTTGTTGCTGTAAGCCTGGATGCGAATCTTCTGTGCGAGTGCCGAGTTAGCATCCTTTGTAAGCATCTGCTCTGCCATTGCGATAATACCGTCGTGGTCACCTGCCTGCTGCATACGAGCTACCTCGTTGTTGGTGTAGATGCTCATCTTCTGACGTGCGGCAGCGATAGGCTCTGCATACTTTGTAGCGTTCATCTTGCAGATTTTGTTGCAGATATCCATACCCTTCTGGTACTCGTTGAGTTTGAAGTAGCTCTCTGCGAGGTTCAAAGCCATAGCAGTATTACGAGGGTTTGCAGCATAACCTTTTGCAAATACGGTAGCAGCGGTAGCGTAATCCTCGGCATTGAAAGCCTCGCCACCCTGAACTTGATAAACCCTTGCAATCCAATTCTTTGCTTTGATTGTAGCCTGGGTGTCACCATACAACTCGGCTTTCTCTGCCGACTTGGTAAAGTTGGTCAAAGCCTCGTCATACTTCTTGCCTTTGATAGCCATACCACCCATCATATAGTAGCAGGTAGGAAGGTTTTTCTTTGCGTCGTTTACACATTGAAGAACTTTGCTATCCTCCGAATCCATACCGCCACGAATAACGCCCTCAAAGAGAGATGCAGCCTTTGCGTAAGCCTTGCTCTGGAACGATGTAACGGCCTCGCCATACTTTGCGATTACCTCATTACTTTGTGCCGAAACTGTTGCGATTGCGAAGAGTGCTGCAACAGCCATCAAAACAAATTTTTTCATAATTTTCAGTGTGTTTTTATTAAATCGTTAATTATATCGTACTAAAACATTTTGCAAAGATAAAAAACATATCTCAAAATTCAAAAAATTATCTCAATTTAGCGAAAAAAGCGTTCATTAACTCTTCACATTCAGCGGACAATACACCCGATACGACCTCTGTTCTCGGATGTAACATCTCCTTGCCAAATCGGGAGTAGCCTCTTTTGGGGTCGGCTGCACCATATACCACCCTGCCAATCTGACTCCAAGCCAACGCACCGGCACACATAGGACAAGGCTCGACAGTGACATATATCGTGCAGTCGGTCAGATACTTACCGCCGATTGTCGATGCGGCTGCCGTAATTGCCATAATCTCGGCGTGAGCGGTTACATCGATAAGCGATTCGACCATATTATGCCCACGTCCGACGACTTTGTCGCCCACTACAATTACGGCTCCGATTGGAATTTCGTCGCTTTCTAACGCTTTTTGGGCCTCAATTATTGCCAGACGCATATATTTTTCGTCGATTTTGGAAGAATCTTTCATAAATTTTGCTTACTTTTGCACTTTGCTGCGTGCAAAGATACGAAATGAAATCATAAAACAAAAAGTATAGGTATGTATAGAACACACAGTTGCGGCGAATTGCGTGCAACAAACGTAAATCAGACGGTGACTCTTGCAGGTTGGGTGCAAAAGGTGCGAAATCTTGGTGCAATGACCTTTATTGACCTGCGTGACCGCTACGGTATCACTCAAATTGTAGTCGAGGAGCATAGCGACGACGAAACGAAAGCGGCTGCTCATCAACTCGGACGTGAGTATGTTATCCAAGTCGAGGGTCGTGTAATCGAGCGCGAGTCGAAAAATCCGAAAATGCCTACGGGCGATATTGAGGTTGTGGCTACAAAAATCACAATCTTGACAGCCTCGGTAACTCCTCCGTTTACAATCGAGGAGAACTCCGATGGTGGCGACGATTTGCGTATGAAGTATCGTTATCTCGATTTGCGTCGTCCGCCATTGCAGCGTAATATGATTTTACGTCACCGTATGGCACAGGAGATTCGTCGTTTCCTCGATAGCGAAGGATTTTTGGAGATTGAGACTCCATACCTTATCAAATCTACTCCGGAGGGTGCTCGCGACTTTGTGGTTCCAAGCCGTATGAACCCTAACGAGTTCTATGCCCTGCCACAATCGCCTCAAACATTGAAGCAGTTGTTGATGGTTGCGGGTTATGACCGCTATTTCCAAATTGTTCGTTGCTTCCGTGACGAGGATTTGCGTGCAGACCGTCAGCCTGAATTTACACAGATAGACTGCGAGATGGCGTTCATCCATCAGGAGGATGTACTCGAAATCTTTGAGCGTTGGGCTCGACATATGTTTAAGAATGTGCTGGATATCGAATTTGCCGAGCCATTCCGCCGTATGCCTTGGATTGAGGCTATGGAGAAGTATGGCTCCGATAAGCCCGATTTGCGTTTCGGAATGGAGTTTGCCGACATAACAGACCTTGCTCACGGTCACTCGTTCTCGGTGTTTGACGATGCCGAGTATGTAGTAGGTTTCGCTGCTACGGGTTGTGCCTCATACACTCGCAAGCAGATTGATGCTTTGACCGACTACGTTAAGCGTCCGCAGGTTGGTGCAAAGGGCTTGGTTTGGATTCGCGTAGATGGCGAGAATACCAAATCTTCGATTGATAAGTTCTTCTCGCAGGACGATTTGCGTGCTATCGCCGAGCGTCTGGGTGCCAAAGATGGCGATTTGTGTCTGATTATGTGTGGCAAGAAGTTTAAGGTGTTGTCGCAACTCTGCACTTTGCGTTTGGAGGTTGCCGAGCAGCTCGGTTTGCGTGACCCTAAAAAGTTTGCGCCACTCTGGGTTATCGACTTCCCTATGTTCGAGTGGGATGAGGAGACAGAGCGTTTCTACGCTATGCACCACCCATTCACCTCGCCAAAGCCGGAGGATGTATGCTACTTGGAGAGCGACCCGGGACGTGTTCGTGCCAATGCTTACGACTTCGTCTGCAACGGCACAGAGATTGGTGGTGGCTCAATTCGTATCCACGATGCGCAGCTGCAAGCAACTATCTTCAAGTGCCTCGGATTTACACCCGAGAAGGCTCAGGAGCAGTTCGGCTTCCTGATGAATGCCTTCAAGTTCGGTGCACCCCCGCACGGAGGTCTGGCATTCGGCTTCGACCGCCTGTGCTCGCTGTTCGGAGGCGTGGAGTCTATTCGTGACTATATCGCATTCCCCAAAAATAATGCAGGCCGCGACGTGATGCTCGATGCCCCCTCGACTATCGATCAGGCACAACTCGACGAACTCTTCCTCTCGCTGGTGAAACCCGAGTAGAGAACTATACACATTATATTATAAGGTGCGAAGAGTTTGCCTCCTCGCACCTTATTTATTTGCCCGCTTTTTTCAAAAAGCAGGGCGTGCAAAAACTCTCTTTTCGCACCTTCGCAACCCCATTTTCTTTGCACCTTTTAGAAAAAAGGTGCCCAAAACCTTTCAACCGAAACTTCGTTTCGGGGAGTTTGACGACGTAAGAGTTTTTTTTGTTTTGTTGCGAGGGCTTGGTTGTCTGCGACAATAACACAAAACGAAAAGAGTGACCTTTTGTAAGTAAACTTCCAAGGTCACTCTTTACATTTTGCACTATCCTTGCGGATAGCCAATCCCTCGAG